>JBPEXP010000265.1:0-13695 GCA_052031475.1 Flavobacteriaceae bacterium
CAATATCTTGTTTGCCGTTCTGATCATCATATTTACCTATTTCTATACGGCCATTACCGTGCCTACGAATAAGATGGCAGACGATCTCAAGAGAAGCGGTGGTTTCATCCCCGGGATCAGGCCTGGTAAGGAGACAGCTGATTTCCTGGACAGGATCATGTCTTTAATCACCCTGCCGGGTTCAGTTTTCCTGGCGATTTTGGCCGTGCTTCCTGCCGTAGTGGTAAAATTGATGGATATACAACCCGGATGGGCTTTGTTTTACGGAGGTACCTCCCTGCTAATTATGGTAGGTGTGGCTATTGATACCGTACAGCAGGTAAATTCATACCTGTTGAACAGGCACTATGACGGATTGATGAAAACAGGTAAAAATAGAAAAGTAGCTTAAGTATATGGCTAAACAAGCACCAATAGAACAAGACGGTTCCATCATAGAGGCCCTCTCCAATGCCATGTTTCGGGTAGAATTGGAAAACGGTCATGTGGTTACTGCCCATATTTCCGGCAAGATGAGGATGCACTACATCAAATTGCTTCCCGGTGATAAGGTAAAATTGGAAATGAGCCCATACGATCTAACAAAAGCTAGAATTACATACAGATATTAAGACAGCTGAGATGAAAGTAAGAGCATCCATAAAAAAGAGAAGCGCCGACTGCAAAATTGTACGCAGAAAGGGCAGACTTTACGTGATCAATAAGAAGAATCCTAGATTTAAACAAAGACAAGGCTAATTATGGCAAGAATTGCAGGTGTTGATATACCAAATCACAAAAGAGGCGTCATAGGACTTACCTATATCTACGGTATCGGCAAGAGCCGTGCCCAGGAAATATTGGAGAAGGCCAAAGTGAACGCAGACACCAAGGTCTCTGAATGGAATGACGATGAGATCGGGCGCATCAGGGATGCGGTATCCACGTACAAGATCGAAGGAGAACTTCGTTCAGAGACGCAGCTCAATATCAAGCGACTCATGGACATTGGCTGTTACCGTGGTATCCGTCACAGGATCGGATTGCCGCTCAGGGGCCAGAAGACCAAAAATAACTCACGTACGAGGAAAGGTAAGAGAAAAACAGTTGCCAATAAGAAAAAGGCGACGAAGTAATAATTGGTTGCCGGTTGGCCGTTGCTCGTTGAGGGACATTGCATAGAAAAACCAACAACGGACAACGAACAACGAACAACTAAATGTTTTAAAAGAATATGGCAAAGACAAGTTCGAAATCGACAAAGAAACGCAAGGTAGTCGTCGAGTCTACCGGCGAAGCCCATATTGCAGCTTCTTTCAACAACATCATTATTTCCCTGACCAATAAAAAAGGGGATGTGATTTCTTGGTCTTCCGCTGGCAAGATGGGGTTCAGAGGTTCTAAGAAAAATACGCCTTATGCGGCCCAGGTAGCGGCAGAGGATTGCGCGAAAGTGGCGCATGAAGCCGGCCTGAGGAAAGTGAAGGTGTATGTGAAAGGACCTGGTAACGGTAGGGAATCTGCGATCCGCACCATTCACAATAACGGTATAGAGGTAACGGAAATCATAGACGTTACGCCACTGCCGCACAATGGTTGCAGGCCTCCCAAAAGAAGAAGGGTATAATTTTTACATATTTAATCACATATTTTTCACTGAGTGTGCAGTTACGATTATCGAAGGATAAGCCTTAATTCATAATCGCACGCTCCAATAATCAGAAAATGGCAAGATACACAGGACCTAAAAGCAAGATCGCCCGAAAATTCGGCGAGGCGATCTTCGGAGACGATAAGGCTTTTGAGAAAAAGAATTATCCTCCCGGACAGCACGGCAACAACCGTCGCCGTGGCAAAAAATCAGAATACGCCATCCAGCTTATGGAGAAGCAGAAAGCCAAGTACACTTATGGCATTTTGGAAAGACAGTTTAGAAATCTCTTTTCCAAGGCCAACAGGAGTAAAGGTGTTACCGGTGAAGTTCTGCTTCAGCTATGTGAATCCAGATTGGACAATGTAGTGTACAGGATGGGGATCGCCCGTTCCCGAAGAGGGGCCAGGCAGCTGGTTTCGCACAGACATATTACCGTTAACGGTGATGTGGTAAACATTCCTTCGTACAGTCTTAAGGCTGGAGATATCGTAGGTGTTCGTGAGAAATCCAAGTCTCTTCAAAGCATAGAACACGCTTTGGAAAGCAACAGCAGCGTATACGAGTGGATTACCTGGAACCCTGAAAAGAAGGAAGGTACGTTTGTTTCAGTACCGGAGAGGGAACAAATTCCAGAAAACATCAAGGAACAATTAATCGTCGAGTTATACTCAAAATAAAAACAACACTGATCTGAATTATGGCATTATTAAATTTTCAGAAGCCCGATAAGGTAATAATGATAGATTCATCCGATTTCGATGGGAAATTTGAATTTCGCCCATTGGAGCCGGGTTATGGCCTTACCGTCGGGAATGCACTGAGAAGGGTCTTGCTTTCTTCCCTGGAAGGATTTGCGATTACCTCTGTGCGTATAGATAAAGTTGAACACGAATTTTCGGTGATAGAAGGTGTTGTTGAAGACGTTACCGAAATTATCCTCAATCTCAAGCAAATTCGCTTCAAGAGACAGATTGATGATGTAAATGAGGAAACGGTATCCATCTCAGTAAGCGGCAAAGACCAGCTTACTGCCGGAGATTTCCAGAAATTTATTTCTGGTTTCCAGATCCTCAATCCTGATCTTGTGATCTGCAATATGGATGCCAAGGTGAGCATCAATATGGAGGTTATCATAGAAAAAGGGCGTGGCTACGTTCCCGCCGAGGAAAACAAAAAATCAAATGCCCCATTGGGAAGCATCGCAGTAGATTCCATCTTTACACCCGTAAAGAATGTGAAATACAGCATTGAAAACTTCCGGGTAGAGCAGAAGACGGACTACGAAAAACTTATTTTCGAGATCGTAACGGACGGTTCTATCCATCCAAAAGAAGCATTGACCGAAGCCGCCAAGGTTTTGATCCACCACTTCATGCTGTTCTCTGACGAACGCATTACCCTGGAGGCAGATGAGATCGCGCAGACCGAAACTTATGACGAGGAATCACTTCACATGAGGCAGTTACTAAAAACCAAACTGGTAGATATGGATCTGTCTGTAAGGGCGCTGAATTGCCTGAAAGCGGCAGAAGTGGATACGCTGGGAGATCTGGTTTCCTTTAACAAGAACGATCTGATGAAATTCAGAAATTTTGGAAAGAAGTCGCTAACCGAACTCGAGGAGCTTGTCATCAACAAGGGACTTAATTTTGGTATGGATCTCTCCAAATACAAATTGGATAAAGACTAATGATTGATCCGGGATGGTTTCAGCTATCCCGGAATTATATAAGAAAGCACCATGAGACACGGTAAGAAAGTTAATCACCTGGGAAGAAAGTCTGCTCATAGGAAGGCCATGCTGGCTAATATGGCCTGTTCGCTTATTGAACATAAGAGAATCAACACTACAGTGGCCAAAGCCAAGGCCCTGAAGCAGTTTATAGAACCGCTGATCACCAAATCCAAGGCCGAGAATAATCAATCGGCTGAAAAAGGTACCCATAACAGGCGTATTGCATTCAGGAACCTGAGAAACAAGTACGCAGTTACCGAACTGTTCGGGAGCGTATCGGAGAAAGTTGGTGACAGGCCGGGAGGATATACCCGAATCATCAAATTAGGCAATCGCCAGGGCGACAATGCAGAAATGGCAATGATAGAGCTAGTAGATTTCAATGAGATCTACAATGCCGGGAAGCCAAAGAAGAAAAAGTCTACCAGAAGGAGCAGACGCGGAGGCAAGAAAGAAGAAGTGCCTGTTGTAGAAGCTACCGAAACAGTTACGGATGATTCTGAAGAGTAGGATGTTTATAAAATCATTCAAAATATTAAAAGGATAGACCTTCAAGTCTGTCCTTTTTTTATGTTTATTTGTTAAACCAAAAATTGCGAAACTCACAATGAAGTATCAACCCAAGAAAAAAGCCCTTATTTTATTGGCCGACGGCACCATTTTTTACGGTAAAGCAGTTGGAAATAAAGAAGGGACCGCCTTTGGAGAAGTCTGCTTTAACACCGGTATGACCGGTTACCAGGAGATCTTTACAGATCCTTCCTATTTTGGCCAGTTAATGGTCACCACAAATGCCCATATAGGGAATTACGGAACCAATCCCGATGAGGTGGAATCTGATTCTATCAAGATCGCCGGTCTGATCTGTAAGAATTTCAGTTACGAATATTCACGCCCAAACGCCACCATGAGCCTGCTTGAATTTTTGGACAAGAATGAGCTGTTTGCCATTTCGGATGTAGATACACGGGCATTGGTCTGCTACATCCGCGACCACGGGGCCATGAATGCCGTTATTTCAACGGAGGTAGATAATATCCAAGGCCTGAAAGAAAGACTCAAAGAAGTGCCCGATATGAAAGGTCTGGAACTCGCGTCCCGGGTGTCTGCCAAAGAACCTTATTTCTTTGGGGATGAAAACGCGACCTATAAAATTGCAGCACTTGATATCGGCATCAAAAAGAACATCCTCAGAAACCTGGCCCAGCGAGATGCCTACATCAAGGTATTTCCCTACAATAGTACCTACGAAGAAATGAACAGCTGGGAGCCGGATGGCTTCTTTATTTCCAATGGTCCCGGAGATCCGGAACCCCTGGAAGAGGCCATTGAGGCAGCTAAGAAGATCATTGCATCGGAAAAACCTCTTTTTGGGATATGCCTTGGGCACCAGGTGGTAGCCCTGGCCAATGGGGTTTCTACCTACAAGATGTACAACGGCCACAGGGGCATTAATCATCCGGTTATCAACCGGAATACAGGCAAAGGAGAGATCACCTCGCAAAATCACGGTTTTGCCATCAACCGGGAGGAAACTGAAGCCCACACAGATCTGGTCATCACCCATATCCACCTCAACGATGATACCGTAGCAGGTATTCGTTTAAAGGACAAAATGGTCTTTTCTGTTCAATACCATCCGGAAGCGAGTCCGGGACCACATGATTCCAGGTATCTTTTTGATGAATTCTTTGAAATGATCAAAGAAAGTGTAAAGAAGAATCAACTGGTTTAAATAAAAGCTTATCTCGTTCTGAAATAGCGCTTTAAATGGGGCTTTAAATCTCCCCTTTTGTATATTTGAAACAATCGTAAAAACAGAATTTCCATGAGTATTATCGTAGATATCCACGCCAGACAAATATTAGATTCAAGAGGTAATCCTACCGTTGAGGTAGATGTAATTACAGAAAACGGCGTACTGGGACGAGCCGCAGTACCATCTGGCGCCTCAACCGGTGAACACGAAGCCGTGGAACTGAGAGACGGCGGTTCTGCCTTTATGGGTAAAGCTGTGGGTAAAGCAGTTGAAAATGTCAATACGCTTATCGCTGAAGAAATTACAGGGATGCTCGTCTACGAACAAAATCTGATCGATCAGACGATGATAGCCCTGGACGGTACTCCCAACAAGTCTAAATTAGGAGCCAACGCTATCCTGGGTGTTTCTCTGGCCGTAGCCAAAGCCGCCGCCAATGAATTAGGCCTTCCCCTATTCAGGTATGTGGGAGGGGTGAGCGCCCATACGCTACCGGTTCCGATGATGAATATTATTAACGGCGGATCTCATTCCGATGCGCCTATTGCTTTCCAGGAATTCATGGTCATGCCCGTAAAAGCGCAGAATTTTTCCCACGCTATGCAAATGGGTACGGAAATTTTTCACCACCTGAAAAAGGTACTCCACGACAGGAACCTGAGCACAGCAGTGGGAGATGAAGGTGGTTTTGCGCCGGCTTTGGACGGCACAGAAGATGCCATTGAAACTATAGGAAAGGCCGTAAAAAATGCAGGATATAAATTCGGGGATGAAGTGATGATTGCACTAGACTGCGCCGCCGCCGAATTTTATAAGAACGGCAAATACGATTATACACTTTTTGAGGGCGATAAAGGAGCGGTTCGCAGTTCTGAGGAGCAGGCGCAGTATCTGGCAGAATTGTGCGAAAAATATCCGATCATCTCCATTGAGGACGGCATGGATGAAAACGATTGGGACGGTTGGAAAGTATTGACGGAAAAAATCGGCGACCGCGTCCAGCTTGTGGGCGACGATCTCTTTGTTACCAATGTAGAGCGTCTTTCAAGAGGTATAGAAAACGATATTGCCAACTCTATTCTGATCAAGGTAAATCAGATTGGAACCCTGACGGAGACCATTGCCGCCGTAAATATGGCCAAGAATGCCGGATACACTTCGGTCATGTCGCACAGGTCTGGCGAAACTGAAGACAATACCATTGCAGACCTGGCCGTAGCCCTCAACACAGGGCAGATCAAAACCGGATCCGCATCAAGAAGCGACCGGATGGCTAAGTATAACCAGTTGCTGCGCATTGAAGAGGAACTTGGAGATACAGCCTATTACCCCAGGGAAAAGGCTTTTAAACTGGATTGAACCGACATTGAAATACTAAAAGTGGAAGCCCGGAAATTATCCGGGCTTTTTAATGATTAGTTCATAGTAGCGATTGAGAAATAGACTAAATTGCAGCTTTAGATACAGAGCTTACCCATGAGGACTTTTCTTTTTGTTTCCGCCGAGAATGATGCGATTGCCGACTGTAAAGCCGGGGGGATGGGCGATGTAGTCAGGGATGTGCCCAGGCAGATAGCAGAACGAGGGGATAAGGTGCATGTTGTGGTTCCTTCCTATGGCCGAATACACCGAAATGGCGGGACCTTGATCAGCAGACTAAATTTCAGGCTGAGAGGAATAGTATATTCTGCCGAACTCTATGAACTGATCCCAAAAAAAGAATTTAAGAATATATATCACTACGCCGTTCATCATCCTGAAATTGAGGCCGGGGATATTGCACATATTTACCACAATGATCCTGAACAACCTTTTTATACGGATGCGATCAAGTTCTTTATTTTCTGTACTGCCGTCGCAGAAGCCGTAAAAAAAGGGGTATTGGGGAAGATAGATATCGTGCATCTGCACGACTGGCATACCAGTATGCTGCTTTTCCTGAGGGACTATGACCCGGGCTATAAGATTTTGAAGAATTCGCGATTCGTATACAGTATTCACAATCTGGCCATCCAGGGGATCAGACCATTTGAAAATAACTATTCTTCGGTGAGAACCTGGTTCCCGGACCTCTCCATAGACACGGAGCGATTGATGGATAGCCGATACCAGGATTGTATCAATCTGATGGCGGTTGGTATCAGGCTGGCCGATGCCGTGCACACGGTAAGTCCCTCCTATAAGGAAGATGTTCTCCTGCCCAGTTCGCCACCAGAATTTATTGGGGGCGAAAGCCTGGAAGAGGATCTGAAGGCTGCCAACGAGGAGAACAGGTTATTTGGTATTCTCAATGGCTGCAATTACCAAAATATCAGGGAAGCTGAACGCAATCATATTTATAAAAATACCATACGGGCCATCTTTAAATGGCTGCAACAGGAATCTAAGAAATACAAGGCAGATTTCCTGGCCCATACAGGTGAGAAGGTTATTGCCCTGCTCGAGGAAAGGCCAAAATTTATCTGCTCGAGCGTAGCCCGGCTCACCCAGCAAAAGTTTTATTTCTTTAAAAGATCGCCGGAGGCCTTTGAGGAAGTCCTGAAAATCCTGGATGAGGCCCAGGGAATATTTATGCTATTGGGTACCGGTGCTCCTGAATACGAGCAATTGTTCAGGGAAATGAGCTATAAACACAAGAACTTCATATTTACTAATGGGCAGTCTGAAGATGTCATCGACTCCATTTACCTGGAATCTGACCTCTATTTTATGCCCAGCCTGTTTGAACCCTGCGGCATCAGCCAGATGCTTTCTATGCGAAATGGCAATCCCTGCCTGGTACATCACACCGGAGGACTTAAAGATACGGTCATCCACATGGAAACCGGCTTTGCATTTGACGGAGAAACATATGACGACAAGATCGAGAACATGCTTCAGTCGCTAAAACTGGCCATTGACGTGTTCCAGAATGACCAGCCCATGTGGAAAACTATTCAGGAGAATGCGAGAAATGCTCGTTTTACCTGGAAAAAATCTGTTGATGAGTACTATCAAAGCCTTTATGCCGTAGAGGCATAGACTTCCTGTTCAGCATATTATCCCTGTGTGTAATAATCCCGGATTTCGCATAGAAGAAAGGAGTCAAGTTGATTGTTAAGCTGCGGTGTTTTTGTTAAATTTAGAGTCTTGTTCAATGAAGTAAAATCTACTATATGTCAGATCAGGCAACACTCGAATACGGCGGCAAAAAATATGAATTCCCCGTGGTTAAGGGCACCGAAGATGAATTGGGAATCGATATTAAAAAGCTGCGTGCCAGCAGCGGTCTAATCACTCTAGATCCTGGATACAAGAATACAGGTTCCTGTGAAAGCGGGATTACCTTTCTGGACGGGGAGAAGGGGGTCTTGAGATACAGGGGATATGCGATTGAAGAATTGGCTGAGAAGGCAGACTTTTTGGAAGTAGCTTTTTTGCTCATATTCGGCGAATTACCAACTAAGGATCAGCTGGAAAAATTCCACAATGATATCAAACACGAATCTCATGTCGATGAGGAAATGAAGAAGATCATCGATGGATTCCCGAAAGCTGCACACCCCATGGGAGTGTTGAGTTCGCTTACCAGTGCTCTGATCGCATTCAATCCGTCGTCGGTACAAGTAAGTTCTGAAGAGGCTATGTATAACGCCATCGTACGTATCATGGCTAAATTCCCTGTTCTGGTTGCGTGGGCCATGCGCAAGAAAAAAGGTTTGCCCTTAGAGTACGGAGACGACAATTTAGATTATGTGGAGAATCTCCATAAGATGATGTTCAAGAGACCCAATAAGGAATACGAACTAAATAAGATTGTGGTGGATGCATTGGATCAGCTGCTTATACTTCATGCAGATCACGAACAGAACTGTTCTACTTCTACGGTCAGGATCGTCGGTTCTTCACATGCTGGTTTATTTGCCTCCCTTTCTGCAGGAATATCGGCCCTTTGGGGACCTCTGCACGGAGGCGCCAACCAGGCCGTACTGGAGATGCTCGAAGCAATTGCTGCCGATGGTGGCGATACCAAAAAATATATGGCCAAGGCCAAGGACAAGAATGATCCATTCCGGCTGATGGGCTTTGGTCACCGCGTATATAAAAACTTTGACCCCAGGGCCAAGATCATCAAGAAGGCTGCAGATGAGGTTTTAGATAATCTGGGCATCGAGGATCCTATTCTGGATGTGGCCAAAGGTTTGGAAAAGGTTGCCTTAGAAGATCCTTATTTCGTAGAACGCAAACTATATCCCAATGTGGATTTCTACTCAGGGATCATTTACAGGGCACTGGGTATCCCGGTGGAAATGTTCACTGTAATGTTTGCTATGGGAAGGCTTCCGGGCTGGATCGCACACTGGCGTGAAATGAGGCTCAGGGGTGAGCCTATAGGCCGGCCCAGGCAGATCTATATCGGCGCAAATCACAGGCCTTTTGTACCGCTTAAAAAACGCTAGTCTACACGCACCTATGTTGAAACTTCACGTGGTAGACGAAATCTCGCCTTTAAAAGCGGTTGTGCTGGGTATTGCCCAAAACAGCGGTCCTGTACCCCGGCCGGAAGATGCTTACGACCCAAAATCCCTGGAACATATTCTGGCAGGCACCTATCCCAGGGAGGCGGACATGATCCCGGAAATGGAAGCCTTCGCAGAAGTGTTCAGAAAACACGGAGTGGAGGTATTCAGGCCTGAGCTTATCGAGAATTGCAACCAGATCTTTTCACGCGACATCGCTTTTGTTATAGAAGATAAACTGATCAAGGCTAATATTCTTCCTGACCGGGAAGAAGAATTTGAAGCCATTTTGCATGTATTGGAGACCATAGACCCAAAAAATATCCTTTATCCACCGGAAGCCGTACATATAGAAGGGGGTGACGTAATGCCGTGGTATGACCATATATTTATAGGGACTTACACCGGTCATGATTATCCAGATTACATTACGGCACGGACCAATTGGGAGGGTGTGGAATTTATCCGTGAAATGTTTCCGCATAAACAGGTGAAATCTTTTGAGCTGAAGAAATCCATCGTGAACCCCAGGGAAAATGCGCTTCATCTGGATTGCTGTTTTCAACCCATTGGCAAGAATAAGGCGATTATCCATAAGGAAGGCTTTCTGGTAGAAAAGGAGTATCAATGGCTGGTCGACTTTTTTGGTCCTGAAAACCTGTTCGAAATTACTGCTGAGGAAATGTATCACATGTTCAGCAACGTTTTCTCGATCTCCCCCGAAGTCATCGTATCAGAAAGAAATTTTACCCGGCTGAACAACTGGCTTAGGGACCAGGGATTCACCGTGGAGGAAATTCCCTATGCAGAAGTATCAAAGCAGGGGGGATTGCTGCGCTGTAGTACCCTGCCGCTTGTCAGGGAGCGCCTTTAACTTTTAACAGCCTGGAATACACTTTTAAACTCCATGCCGGGTGTCAATAACTTCGATTGACCGGCTATAGTGATCTCAATGTCTTCTTCATTAGAAGCATCGCTGCTGACCGTCATCTCATTTTTGCCAATGTGAATGTCTAACAGGCACTTGCGAACCACCAATCTGAAACTCAGGCTCTCCCATTCCTCTGGTAGTTCAGGATTAAAATGGGCGCCTTGCTCTGTCAGTTCAAAACCGCCAAAACCACGGACTAGGATAAGCCAGACACCTCCTGCTGCAGCCGTGTGAATACCTCCGAGGAAGGAACCACCGCTTAACACTTTCTTGCTCGCATTGTAAAGGTCGATGGTAGAGGCCTCTATAAAATAGCGATAGGCTTCTTCCCTGTGCTGAGCCTTGCTGGCTACCAGGGCATGTACACTTGGGCTCAGCGAAGAGCCGTGCTCTGTCCTGGGTTCGTAATAGTCATAATTGGCCTGCACTACCTCCAGAGGAAAGTCATCAATTAAAGCGAGTAACTGGACCACATCCGCCTGCTTCAGGACCTGAGTATGAATGGCAACCCCATTTGGCCAGCCCCAGTATTCACCAGGATCGATCAGTCTCTTCCGAACCTCATCCGGCCGTACATCTTCCAGTTTAAAGTAACCGTCAAACTGTTCGATCAGCTGTGTTTCCGGATCAGGTTCAGGCAGGTATATCAATTGCGCGATCTCATTCCATTCTTCGACAGATTGGGGAGAAAGTCCAATTTTCTCCATCAGGCTTGAAAGCACCTCCGGCTCTCGTAATTTCAATTGATCAAAGACCCAGCTGGCCTTTTCCAGTGAAAATTTGCTGAGATAATTGGTAAAGGCATTGTTGTCTACATTTTCATGGTATTCGTCAGGCCCCAACAATCTTATGATCTCATATTGGTTCTTATCCTTCTTAAAATGCACTCTTGAAACCAGGAATTGGGCTACCTGGAAGATCACTTCTGCCCCGTAGTTTACCATGAATTCCCAATCCTGGGTGGCATCGTAATACAGCCATATTCCATAGACCACATCCGGGGAAATATGGATCTGCCAGCAATTGAAATGATTCCGTATGGGCCGGCCTGTAAGTACATCGGTGAAAAAGAAATCGGGAAAGAGCTCGTCGCCGGTCTTTCCACTGGTCCATGCGTAAAACGCCCCGTAATATCCCAGGCTCTTTGCCTTGCGCAAGGCTCCGCCCAGAGTATCGTGCCGGTAGGTGACCAATCGCCTGGCAATATCCGGATGGGTATATACAAACATGGGTAGATTAAAGGTTTCCTGGTCCCAGAATGCCGCTCCCTGGTACACCTGGCAGGACAGGCCCCGGGCCCCTACCGGTAAGTTGGCATGAGTGGGTGTGGCAATATAAGCCTGGTATATATTAAATCGCGCGAGGACCTGCGCTTCCATATGACCGCCAATCTGGATATCTGATATCTCCCAGAATCGCTCCCATGCCTCACTGCTTTGAGTGCGAAGCATCTCATAGCCCGATGCAAGTCCGCTAAGAACCTCATTTCTGCCTGTTCCTTTGGGGTTTTCCATTTCGTTGGAATGGGTAATCGAAACTATTTTTTCAATAATCACCTCCTGGTTTTTCTCCAACTGAAACTTCAAACACCGTAGAATTGTTTTGTCCTCTTCTTCGATGCGGGTTTCAACCGGTGGTATACCGTGAAGGCGTATGCCTTCGGTCACCACTATTTCCGTGTCCAGCTCAAAGGTCCGCAGGGTCATGCTGATCAATTCATCCTCTTCCGAACTTTGGTATGATCTGAAATGCTCCCCATTAATGCTCCAAACGCGTCCGTCTATTCCGGTTTTTACTTCATAGTTTCCATCCTGGCCTGCGATAAACTTATATCGCATGACCAGCAAATGATGATTGTCCAGACTGGCAAATTTTTCCACGTCTAAACGGACTCTCTTTTTAGAGGGCGATTCCCAGGTCATTTGTCTCTGGTTCAAGCCGTTGCGCATATCCAGTGCCCGATGGTACTCGGAGGTATGACCCTCAAAAGCAGAAAGCATCTCATCCTCTACATACAATTGTGTAAAAAGTGCATTGGGAACATTGCACAATTCGCTCCATCTGCTGTTTTCCGCCATGTCCCAGGTATCAGTAACTATACAAGCTACATAGCGATCTGCCTCCCATTCTTCAAAGGTTCCCCTATAACCCATATAGCCATTCCCGACCATAAAATTGCTGCCTGTGGTGACCAATTGGTCTGCAGAAAATGAATTTTCGACGATTTCCCATCCGGAATGGGTACTAAGATTGTTCTTTAGATTCATTAAGAAAACTGAATAAAATAATTACAGGAAGTTTATTATAGTTGGTTGTAAAGGTGGGCACTGCCAAAATAAGGATAATCTTACAGGAAGCAAAAAATATCTATTTGGTCAGACGTTTTCCTCGACTGGTTTGTCCGAAGGCTGATCAGGGATAATCAGTACGATGGTGTCTTATTTTGAGGATAATTACCAATACTTTTAAGTATAAAATGAGCGGGGAAATACGTAATTTTACGCCCCTTAACCGGATAGCTTCAACATGCAGATTACAAACACCATTTTAATGGTTCGTCCCTATCGTTTTCGCACCAACGAACAAACGGCTGTGAACAACTATTTCCAGGAAGATTTGGATCTGGAAAACGCTGAAATTAACCGCAAAGCCCAACAGGAGTTTGACGATTTTGTCAGTGTACTTAAAAATGCAGGGGTCGATGTCATAGTGGTCTATGACACTCCTGAAAAGGATACCCCTGATTCTGTTTTCCCCAATAACTGGGTTTCATTTCACAGTTCAGGCACCGTGGTGCTCTACCCCATGTTTGCCGTGAACAGGAGAAAGGAGCGAAGAGAGGATATTCTGGATATGCTGGAAGAACGCAAGTTCAAAATCACCCAGGTCATTGACTACAGTCCGGCCGAACGGGATAACCTTTTCCTGGAAGGAACAGGAAGCATTGTGATGGACCGGGTGCACCAGAAAGTTTATTGTGCCTTGTCTGACCGGGCCCATGAACAGCTCATCCTCGAATTCTGTGAAGATTTTGAATGCACCCCGGTGATTTTTACCGCTTATCAGACGGTGGAGGAGCAGCGCCTGCCCATCTACCACACTAATGTGATGATGTGCCTGGGCGAAGGATATGCCGTG
>JBPEXP010000266.1:0-5141 GCA_052031475.1 Flavobacteriaceae bacterium
AACAATTGCACCGCTTTTGGAAATAATATAGGTTGATGGCAGACTGGCTGCCGATAAAGGCTCGGGCATCTGACTTCTTTGCAAATAAACCGGCATATCATAATTATTTTTATGTAGGAAGTCTTTTACCTTTCCTTTGTCCTCCAAGGCAACAAATAAAAATACTACCCGGTCTCCATAATCCCTGTACAATTCCTGAAGATCTGGCATTTCTGCAACACAGGGTGGACACCAACTAGCCCAGAAGTTCAGAAAAACTACCCTTCCACGTACTACGGTGAAATCAAAATTTTCCTTTGAGAGACCTTCAAGCTGCCACTGATATGACGCCAGTACTTGTTGATTTTCGATAGAAACCTCAGTGGGGTTCAATGAAATCAGCCTATTGAGCCAAACCTTAGTATGAAACCCTGCCGGAGTAAGAAGAAGCACAGCCAATAAAAGCAACAGTAATCCATTGAAGATTTGCCCTTTCTTCATTCAGCATTTACCAATTCGTCCATCAGGGTGTAGATCTTCTTATTATCCCAGTCTGCAATCCCTTTCTGGGCCACCCTTATAAAACCCTGCTTATCGATAATATAGGATGCAGGAGGCTCTGGAATATCAAAAGGTGCACGTTCCCCTATTATCAGATAGGTCAATGGAAAACTAAAATTATTCTCCGCCATAAATTCCTCAACAGGCTCGCGTTCCTCGTCCGTAATGATATAAAAATCAACCTGGTCTCCGTAACGCTCATATAGATTCTCAATACTCTGCAACTCTGCTGCACATGGCAATCGCCACGATGCCCAGAAATTAATAAAGATCACACGTCCCTTGGAGCGGTCAAAATTGAAGAAATTCCATTCAGGATCTTTAAGCGTCCATTGATAGTCGGGTATTTTCTGTGCGCTGGCTTGCTCCGTAATATCCGGACTAAAAGAAAACAGTCGGTTTAACAGTACCTTACCGTGATAGCCGAGCGGGGTTACAAAGAAAGAGAGCACCAGGGCTATCAGCAGTATGTTTAGAAGGGTTTTTCTGCTCATTTTCACGATTGCAAACCGTCTTTGAACTCTGTGCCAAGTATTTGGGACTCTGGCACTAGGCGTTCTCTTTTTTGATCAAATTGAGGGCAGAACCTTCCCTGAACCACCTTATTTGTGGCCCGTTATAGCTGTGATTAACCTTTATTTCGTCTTTCGATCCGTCTGAATGAACCACCTCTATAGTAAGCGGTTTTCCTTCAGCGAATTCTTCAATATCGAGAAAATTAAAAGTATCGTCTTCCTGTATCAGGTCATAGTCATCTTCATTGGCAAATGTGAGAGCCAGCATACCCTGTTTTTTAAGATTGGTTTCGTGGATTCTCGCAAATGACTTCACCAGTACCGCTGCAACACCCAGGTGCCTGGGCTGCATGGCCGCATGCTCTCGTGAAGATCCTTCGCCGTAGTTGTGATCTCCAACCACAATGGTCTTAATCCCCGCGGCTTTATAAGCTCTTTGGGTATCCGGAACACCACCATATTGGCCGGTCAGCTGGTTTTTAACAAAATTGGTCTTCTGATTAAAAGCATTGACCGCACCTATCAGGGTGTTGTTCGAAATATTGTCAAGATGTCCCCTGAAACGAAGCCAGGGTCCGGCCATGGAAATATGATCGGTGGTACACTTGCCAAAAGCTTTTATCAAGAGCTTCATACCTTTTAAATTCTCAGGCTTAATAGGTGTAAAAGGATCCAATAATTGCAATCTTTCAGAATTGGGTGCTACTTTAACTTCCACCGAAGAACCGTCTTCCGATGGTGCCAGATAGCCCGCATCTTCCACGGCAAATCCCTCAGGGGGTAGTTCGTAGCCTCTTGGTTCATCCAATCGAACTTCCTCTCCTTCTTCATTGATCAGGGAATCGGTCACGGGGTTAAAATCCAATCTACCGGCAATTGCTATGGCGGTAACCAGCTCCGGTGAACCTACAAAGGCCAGCGTGTTGGGATTTCCATCTGCCCGCTTGGCGAAATTCCTGTTAAATGAGTGGACTATGGTATTTCTCGGGCCCTGTGAGGCCTTATCACCATAGCGATCCCACATTCCGATACAAGGACCGCATGCATTGGCAAATACGGTTGCACCAATAGAATTGAATGTATCTATGAAACCATCTCGTTCTATGGTGTATCTAACCTGTTCCGATCCGGGGGTTATAGTGAACTTGGATTTGGTCTTTAGTTTTTTGTCCGATACCTGTTTGGCCAGTGAAGCCGCACGCGAAATATCTTCGTAAGAAGAATTGGTACACGATCCAATAAGTCCTACCTCCACACGGAGTGGCCAGTCATTCTCTTTGGCAGCTTCACCCATTTTTGAAATGGGGGTGGCCAGGTCTGGGGTGAATGGCCCGTTAAGATGTGGCTCAAGCGTGTTCAGGTTAATTTCTATGAGTTGATCAAAGTATTTCTCAGGATCACTGTACACCTCGGGATCGGCCGTTAAATGAGCTGCGACTTCTTTCGCGGCATCGGCCACATCTGCCCTGGCAGTCGCACGCAGATAGCGGTCCATCGATTCGTCATAGCCGAAGGTGGAAGTGGTCGCACCCACCTCGGCACCCATGTTGCATATGGTACCCTTACCTGTACAGGACATGGAAGTGGCTCCTTCACCAAAATATTCAATAATGGCCCCGGTACCTCCCTTTACTGTGAGAATATCGGCTACTTTAAGAATGACATCTTTAGGTGCTGTCCAGCCAGAGAGTTTACCTGTGAGCTTTACGCCTATCAACTTTGGAAATTTCAATTCCCAGGCCATCCCGGCCATAACATCCACGGCATCGGCACCGCCTACACCAATGGCCACCATACCTAAACCACCTGCATTAACTGTGTGTGAATCAGTACCAATCATCATACCCCCCGGAAAGGCGTAGTTCTCAAGGACTACCTGGTGAATGATCCCTGCTCCCGGCTTCCAGAATCCTATTCCATATTTATTAGATACTGATTCCAGAAATTGAAAAACCTCATTGCTCGTCTCATTGGCGCGCTGCAAATCTGCCTCGGCACCAACCTTTGCTTGTATAAGGTGATCACAATGAACGGTGGTTGGAACTGCCACTTTGGGTTTTCCGGCGTGCATGAATTGAAGCAAGGCCATTTGAGCCGTAGCATCCTGGCATGCCACCCTGTCCGGAGCAAAATCCACATAATCCTTACCCCTCTCATATACCTTATTCGGCATGCCGTCCCAGAGATGAGAATAGAGAATCTTTTCAGAGAGAGTTAGCGGTCTGCCAACCAATTCCCGGGCCTTATCTACCCGTTGGCCTATGTTGGCGTAGACCTTTTTAATCATATCTATATCAAATGCCATCTTAATACCTTTTGTCAATAATTCCTAATTCTTCAAAAGTAGTAAAATAGCAGGGTAAATAAAACTTTTGATGAGGGTGTTAAACGGTAATGAATAAGATGGTACAGCAGGCTCATCTCTGCCAATATGAAGCAGGGATTCTTACCTGATAAATACTGTTATAGGGCTAATTGAAGAAGTGAGAGGGCTAAAGCAACTTGCTGATAATGTCTTCCTCGCTGATATTTTCTGCTTCCGCCTTGTAATTCTTGATGATCCGGTGCCTTAATATTCCGTAAGCCACAGCGCGTACATCTTCTATATCGGGCGAATATTTCCCCTGAATGGCAGCATGGGCCTTAGCACCCAGGATGAGATATTGCGAAGCCCTTGGGCCTGCACCCCAATCCAGGTAGGTTTTCACAAGTTCCGGGGATGATTCCATTCCGGGACGTGTACTGTTCACCAGGTTCACCGCATAATTAACAACATTATCCGCTACAGGAATCCTGCGGACCAGGTGCTGAACCTCCAGAATCTCCTCAGCGGAGAACAATACGTCTACTTCCGGTATTTCATCATTGGTAGTGGTCTTGACCACTTGAATTTCCTCCTCCACCGACGGATATTTCAGTTCAATGGCGAACATAAAGCGGTCTAATTGAGCCTCGGGTAAGGGATAGGTTCCTTCCTGTTCTATCGGGTTTTGTGTAGCGAGCACAAAGTAGGGCAATGATAATTTATATTGTTTTCCAGTGATGGTAACTGCCCTTTCCTGCATGGCTTCAAGCAGGGCGGCCTGTGTTTTTGGAGGTGTTCTGTTAATTTCATCTGCCAGGATGATATTGGCAAATACCGGTCCTTTAATGAACTTAAAACTCCTGTTCTGATCCAGTACCTCACTGCCAAGAATGTCGCTGGGCATCAGGTCTGGGGTAAATTGAATCCGCTTGAAGTCGAGCCCCAGAGTTTTGGCGATCGTATTTACCATAAGTGTTTTAGCCAATCCAGGAACACCAATTAAAAGGGAATGACCCCCTGTATAAATTGAAAGCAGGATCTGGTCTATAACTTTTTCCTGTCCTACAATAACTTTGGCGATTTCCTTTTTAAGCGCATGGTGTTTATCTACCAGGCTTCCTATGGCTGCAACATCAGACATGCTCTATTCTTTGATCCAGTTATTGGCAAATGTACAATCCCGATTGTCTGCCCCAACACTGACATAGGTATCTTTAATATGCTCCTCCATCCACTTTTTGATGGCCTTAAATTGTTTTTCCCTCAAGGCCAGCTCCTGAATCTTTATGTAATCCTTGGCAAAGTCGGCTACATGTTCGTCATAGCGGTTAGTAACTTTGAGGATTTTGTATTTTGGAGGGCCGCCCCTGGGATCCTGTTCCAGTATTGGAAAGGAAATCTCATTATCCTTCAGATTGCGTACCTGGTTGTAAAGAGTTGGATCCATTTTGGTCAATTCAAACCGCGAATCAAAGTTCATGGGGTTTCTCAGCAGTCCGCCATCATTCTTTGTTTCCTTTTCATCCGAAAAATTCAATGCGGCCTCGGCAAAGGTGTATTTACCTTCCATAATGTGTTTCCTGATCGTATCCAGTTCTGATTTGGCCGCGTCCATGGCCGACTGGGGTATATCTGGCTGGATCAGGATATGTCTGAGATCCAACTCCTGACCCCTGATTTTCTCTATGTAGATGATGTGGTATCCGAAGACCGTTTCAAATGGCTCAGAAATCTCACCCTCGCGAAGGCTGAAAGCCACATCCTTGAATTCCTTTACAAAT
>JBPEXP010000267.1:0-4848 GCA_052031475.1 Flavobacteriaceae bacterium
CGCGTTGTCTCTGTCTTGAAGGATGGCGGCATTATCATTTATCCAACGGATACGGTTTATGGTATGGGATGCGATATTACCAATGCCAGGGCGATGGAAAGGCTGGCCCGGCTAAAGGGCGTTAAACCCCAACACCACCACTGGTCCTTTGTCTGCGCTGATCTGAGTAATCTTTCGGACTACGCCAGGCAATTGGATACCCCCAGCTTTAAACTGCTCAAAAGGACCCTGCCCGGACCTTATACCTTTATCATGGAAGGCAACAACCGGCTTCCGAAGGTTTTGAAGAAGAAAAAAACGGTAGGGATCCGAATTCCGAATAATAATATAGCCAGGGAATTGGTCTATCAATTAGGGCGTCCCATCGCATCTACCTCGATCAAGGATGAGGATGAAGTGCTGGAGTATACCAGTGATCCGGGACTTATCTACGAGAAGTGGCAGAATAAAGTGGATCTTGTGATAGATGGCGGATATGGCGGGCTTGTCCCCTCAACGGTCATTGACCTGACCCAGGACCCACCCCTGGTTTTAAGAGAAGGTAAGGGTACTACCGATCTTTAGGACATAAAAAAACCGCGGCAATAACCGCGGTTCGTTTATTTTAATCTCTTAATCTTAGTTGGCGATGGCTGGATCCTTCATTCCTTCTTCGATCATGCTGTAGAACTGATCCAATTTAGGCAGTACCACAATGCGGGTCCTCCTGTTCTTGGCTCTGTTGTCTGCAGTATCATTGCCAGCAAGGGGTACGTAATAGCTACGTCCGGCAGCTGTCATCCTGGCTGGGTCTACACCAAAATCATTCTGAAGAATACGAACTACGGAGGTAGCTCTCTTAGCACTCAGATCCCAGTTGTCTAAAAGAACGCCGCTGCGATAAGGTACATTGTCTGTGTGTCCTTCAACCATGAATTCAAAGTCGGGCTTGTTGTTCACTACCTGTGCCACTTTTCCAAGTACCTGCTTGGCCTGGTTGGTCACGTTGTAGCTTCCGCTTCTGAAGAGTAATTTGTCTGAGATTGAAACAAAGACCACGCCTTTTTCTACGCTGATCTCGATATCTTCATCATCCAGATTTCCAAGTACTCCTTTAAGACTCTGAACAAGGGCTAGGTTTACCGAGTCTCTCCTGGTGATAGCATCCTGCAGTTTGCGGATGGTCAGATCTTTTTCCTGAAGGCTTTCCAGTGATTTTTCCAGGTTTTCCGCACCTTTGGTAGTCAGTGTGGTAAGGTTGCCCATATTGTTGATCAACTCCTGGTTATTGGCTTTAAGAAAAGCATTCTGGTCTTCCAATGTATTCATCCTCGCCTCAGCAGTTGCCTTTTCTTCCAAACATGTGTTTAGTTTAACTGTAGCTGAGTTCAGTAAATCCTGGGTTTCTTTTTGTTTGGCCTCAAGATCTGCGTATTTCTTTTGAGAAACGCAGGAAGTCATTAATATGGCCAATCCCATCAAGCCTAAAAATGTTTTTTTCATAATTGTGATTATATATTATAAGTATTGAATTTTTGTAAAATCTCGAGCGAAATTATATAATTTAATAACCGGTACTTCTCAAATTTAGTTAATCTTTTACTAATTCCTTGAAGGTCTGTACATGATGTACGAAATGAGACCATACAATGGATTTTACTAAGTAGTAATTTGTAAGAAAATTATTTTGTTCCCGTTTGCGATAGATGCGCCGGAAATGCCTATAGAAACTGAGGTGAGCCCTTAATATAGCCAGGCAGTGAGGTAGTTTAAACTGCATGACAAATCGGAGGGCAGCCACGGCATCGAGCAGTAATCTGGACAGGATGATTGGGAATGCCTTCTTTCTGGGAAGATTCTTGGTTATCGAATAAAGCGAATTCCTGAAATTGAGATAGGTTTTTTTTGGATTCATATTGCTGAGGGTAGAACCTCCCAGGTGGAAGACGTGAGAATGACCCACGTAAAGAATCCGATATCCCTTATTCCTGGCCCGCCAACATAGGTCCACTTCTTCCTGGTGGGCAAAATAGTCTTCATCAAACCCGCCTAATTCCCAATAAATATTTTTCCTGATAAACATACAGGCTCCCGTAGCCCAGAACACATCGCGAATATCGTCGTACTGACCGCGATCTTTTTCCAAAGACTGGAAGATCCTTCCCCGGCAAAAGGGATATCCCAGTTGATCTATAAATCCTCCTGCAGCGCCGGCATATTCAAACTGGTCGGGTTGTAGCAGATCCAAGATTTTAGGCTGAATAATAGCTACTTCAGGCTGCGAGATGAACTGTTCAACAACCGGTTCAAGCCAGTTTGGGCTTACTTCTATATCGGAGTTAAGAAGACAGTAGATATCAGCATCAACATGTTTAAGCGCATCGTTATAACCTTTGGCAAAACCTCCATTTACATCATTCTGTATAATGCTAACCGCAGGGAACTTATCGCGTAGTAATTGTATGGAGTCATCAGTGGAAGCGTTATCGGCCACGTAGATATCCGCCTTGTTGGAGAATTCCAGAACAGAGGGTAGATAGCTCTCGAGCAGCACCTCCCCGTTCCAATTCAGTATGACCACAGCGACTTTCAAAACGGATGCAAATTAACGGCTAAAATCAGGAATTTGCTCCAAAAAGACATATTTTTCTTGTTCGGAGTCCATTTTGCAGAAGTAATGCTCCAGGCCATTGGTCAGCATCAGGTAATTGGCCCGGATCTTCATATTATATCGGGCAATCTGATCAAAGACTTGCTGGGTGATCTTTTGGTCATAGGCCTTGCATTCTACCAGCAGATCTATTTGTCCATCCGGTTGATAGATAACCAGATCGTAACGTTTGTTCAGTTTATTTAAGCGGAGTTGTTTCTCCACGTTAATCAGGGAAGCCGGGTAATTTTTATCCAGCAAAAGCCAATGGATAACGTGTTGCCGAACCCATTCCTCCGGATGCAGGACGACAAATTTTTTGCGGATGATATCAAATATCCGCATCTTATTTTCGCTACTTTTGACTCTGAAATCGTAAGCCGGGAAATTCAACCGCTGCATCAGACAAATTTCAATATTTTTTTTGGATGGATGAAGTCAAACAGATTGTAGAGAGCATCCGAAAGGGCCAGATCGCTCCTGTTTATTTTTTGATGGGTGACGAGGCTTATTTTATTGATAAGATCTCCGAATATATTGCTGAGAACATCCTTACAGAGGAAGAACGCGGATTTAACCAGCTGATCCTGTACGGGAAGGAGACCAGCATAGAAGATATCATTAGCAATGCCAAAAGATATCCGATGATGTCCGAGCGCCAGGTAGTCATCGTGAGGGAGGCCCAGCATTTATCGCGAACCATAGAAAAGCTCGCTTCCTATTTGGAACAACCTCAAATGACTACGGTACTGGTCATTTGCTACAAATTCTCCCGGATAGACAAACGAAAGAAACTCTATAAGCAGCTACAACAGAGTAACTCCGTACTTTTTGACAGCAAGCCCCTGTATGAGAACCAGGTGGCCGACTGGATCAGGAAGATGCTTCAGGGCAAAGGTTATGCTATTTCACACAAGGCTTCTGCGCTGCTGGTGGAATTCCTGGGTACGGATTTAAGTCGTATCAACAACGAACTTGAAAAGTTAAAAGTAGTGCTGCCTAAAGATTCGGAGATCACACCTGAAACCATTGAAAAGCACATAGGGATCAGCAAAGATTACAACAACTTTGAGTTGCGCAAAGCCATTGGGGAAAAGAACTTTTTAAAAGCTACCAAGATCATGCGGTATTTTGCCAGCAACCCTAAGGACAACCCTTTTGTTGTGACCATTACACTGCTCTACAATTTCTTTTCACAATTGTTGCAATATCACGGCTTGCAAGATCGTTCGCCCAAAAACGTGGCCAGTGTCTTAAGGATCAATCCTTATTTTGTCTCAGAAGTACAAATAGCTGCAAAGAATTATCCAATGAAAAAAGTAAGCAGGATTGTTTCTAATCTGAGGGAGATGGACATGAAAGGCAAGGGGGTAGGGGCCCAGAACCTTTCTCAGGAGGACTTGCTCAAAGAACTGTTAGCCAAAATTGCCTGATTATTTACGATCTATACTAAATCTGCCAGGTCCCAATAAGATGATTACGATAAAAAAGACCAGGAAGAGCAGGGCTTTTTCCTTTTCGGTAAAAGGATCCGCACTGTGGTGAATAAAGGCCGCTACAAACATGGTGATAGCGCTGGGTACTGCCGCCCACCGGGTCTTGAACCCCAGTATGATCAATATAGGACAAATAAATTCCCCAATAACTACCAGGAAGAGTGACGGAGAGGCCCCAATTCCGATAGGATCCAGAAATTCAAAATTCCCTGAGATAAGCCGGTTGAATTTACCCCATCCGTGGGTAATCAAAAATATAGATGGGAACACTCGGAGTACGGCCAGACCAATGTCTGTTTTTAAGGTTTTAGCCATGGTTTTTAAGATTGGATATGCAATAAAATTACATTTTTTTTACCATATGGTAACAAATAATAGGGTGTAGGGTCTTTTTTTGAAGAGTAAAGACTTCATCGTAAAAATAATTTATTCCTGAAGCTGACGCATGTGATACTAAAGGCCACAACAGGAACCTTTAAAAGAATCTGGATTTAATGGCACCTGCCATGTCTGTGGCGGCATTGGGATGAAATCTAAACCAGAGTTCCGGTTCAAAAATCTCTAATTCTGCAAGTGCTATTTTACCGGTATTGTCCCTAAAAATATCTGCACGCCCATATAGGGGCACTTCATCACAGGCCTGAAATACGGCCTCGGCAAAAGCGATCTCTGCGCCGTCTGGTTTGTAGGGTTCAACGGTTCCACCGAAATCGTCCTGAACTC
>JBPEXP010000268.1:0-20198 GCA_052031475.1 Flavobacteriaceae bacterium
AGCTGGAACAGCAGTATAAAGCAAGCCTGGAAGAAGAGCTGGAAGATTCAAAGAAAGAAGACAAGACGATCATTACGGCTTTTATGGCGGATGAATGGAGTGGTTTTCAGCACGCCAGGGAGTGGGAGATGATGGACCCTATTGACACCACTTTTGACCAGGAGCGCCTCAATAAAATTGCCCGGGTCATTACAGAGCTTCCGAAAGACAAAAAATTTATCAGAAAAATAGAACGGCTGGTAGCAGACCGGCACAAGATGTTCTTTGAGACTCAGACCCTTGATTGGGCCATGGGAGAGCTTCTTGCTTACGGAAGTCTTCTGGATGAAGGCTACGGTGTTCGTATCTCCGGCCAGGATGTAGAAAGAGGTACCTTCTCCCATCGTCACGCGGTGATCAAGGTTGAGGACAGTGAAGAAGAAATACTCCTGCTGAATAACATCTCTGATGAGCAGGGCAAATTCCAGATCTACAATTCCCTTTTATCTGAATACGGTGTTGTTGGATTTGACTATGGATATGCCATGGCCAGTCCTAATACCCTTACTATTTGGGAAGCACAGTTTGGAGATTTCAGCAATGGTGCGCAGATTATGATCGACCAGTACATTTCTGCTGCCGAAGACAAGTGGAAAATACAGAATGGCCTGGTCATGCTGTTGCCGCACGGCTACGAGGGACAGGGAGCAGAACACTCGTCTGCACGTATGGAACGATATCTTCAATTGTGTGCCAGAGACAATATGTATGTCGCAGATTGTACCACGCCGGCTAACTTATTTCACCTGCTTCGCAGGCAAATGAAAGCCAAGTTCAGAAAACCGCTGATCGTTTTCACTCCAAAGAGTCTGCTCAGGCACCCCAAGGCGGTTTCAACCGTGGATGAATTTGTAAACGGCCGCTTTAAAGCAGTCATTGATGACTCCGAAGCTGATCCTAAAAAAGTAAAAAGCCTGGTATTCTGCACAGGCAAGTTCTATTACGACCTGCTTGCTGTGAAGGAAGAGACCAAGCGGGATGATGTGGCATTGGTTCGCGTAGAACTTTTATTTCCCCTGCCTTATGAGCAAATGATCGACATTATTGATAAGTACAATAAGGCTGACGATCTGGTGTGGGCACAGGAAGAACCCAGGAATATGGGAGCCTGGACCCACATATTCACACATTTTGACGGCGCCAAGAAATTCAGGGTGGCTTCGCGTAGATTTTATGCTTCACCAGCGTCGGGTAGCGCAGTACGTTCAAAAATGAGGCATCAGCAAGTAATAGACTATGTCTTTGACAAGTCTAAGAACAATATGACAAAACGGCAAAGTAGAATTATTAAATCAGAACGAGAATGATTTTAGAAATGAAAGTCCCTTCACCGGGAGAGTCTATTACAGAGGTGGAAATTGCACAGTGGCTGGTTAGCGACGGGGATTATGTAGAGAAGGACCAGGCTATTGCAGAAGTAGATTCGGACAAGGCTACTTTAGAATTACCTGCTGAAGAAAGCGGAGTGATTACTCTGAAGGCTGAGGAAGGTGATGCCGTTGCCGTTGGCGAAGTAGTCTGTCTTATTGATACTGCAGCCGAAAAACCTGCCTCTGCTTCAGGGGAAGCCAAGGAAGAGTCTAAACAACCCGAAGCCGTTGAAGCAGTTGTGGAAGAGAAGCAGGCAGCAGCTCCTTCTAAAACCAATTATGCCAGCGGGACCCCATCACCTGCGGCTCGAAAAATTCTGGATGAAAAAGGTATTGAACCATCAGAGATAGATGGTACCGGCAAAAACGGAAGAATTACCAAAGAAGACGCCGTTAAGGCTGTTCCTTCCATGGGCAGTCCAAAAGGAGGCAGCAGGGCCGAAACCCGTACCAAACTTTCCATGCTAAGACGAAAGGTGGCGGAACGCCTGGTGGCTGCCAAGAATGAAACAGCCATGCTGACCACTTTTAACGAGGTGGATATGACTGCCATTTTTGATTTGCGCAAGGAGTACAAAGAGACTTTTAAAGAAAAACACGACGTTAGCCTGGGCTTTATGTCCTTCTTTACCAAAGCTGTTATCAGGGCGCTGGGATTGTTCCCGGCTGTGAACTCGATGATCGACGGCAAGGAAATGATCACCTACGATTTTTGCGATATCAGCATCGCAGTTTCCGGGCCCAAAGGACTAATGGTTCCGGTGATCAGAAATGCAGAGAATCTGAGTTTCCGCGGTATAGAATCCGAAGTGAAAAGACTTGCCATCAGGGCACGAGAAGGACAGATTACGGTAGATGAAATGACGGGCGGCACCTTTACGATCTCCAATGGCGGCGTATTTGGCTCTATGCTCTCTACCCCGATCATTAACCCACCTCAAAGCGGCATTCTGGGAATGCACAATATCGTGGAACGTCCTGTAGTGAAAGACGGACAGATTGTAGTGGCCCCAATTATGTACGTAGCTCTTTCCTATGACCACCGTATTATTGACGGTAAGGAATCAGTGGGATTCCTGGTGGCTGTTAAGGAGGCTCTTGAAAATCCTGTAGAGCATCTGATGGACGGAAATGTAAAGAAGGCGTTGGAGCTGTAATTCGCAGGATCAGCTTTTTTTCAGATAAACTTTTTTGGAGCCGTAGTCTATCACGGCCTTCGCTTTTTTCAACACATCTGAGCCGATAATTCCATCCACGGGAAGGGCCTGGTGTTCAATGAGCGCCTCGTTCACGTGGACCAGGTCAAATAGCACGATCTTCAGTTTCTTATATTTCCATTTCCCGATTTTGAGGGTGTTTTTATCAGAGATCATGGTTTCCATTTCCCTGGCCCCGGCACCTGCCGCTTTAATTTCCGATGCCCTGGAGGAAAGCAGGAATTGCTCGGCCTTGTCAATACCTACACAGGTATTGGAAGCCCCGGTATCTAGAATGAAGCGCCCACTTACACCATTGATCTTCGCTCTAATTTCAAAATGATTGGTCTCGGTAAGCACCAGCGGCACAGAGCTGTATTTCTTTTTGTCGAGCAGTTTGTGAAGGCTGGACATGGAAAGTAAATTTTGACAAAGATAATCCTATTTTTGTCAGGTGGATTTAACGGACACTCATACCCATCTCTATATTGAAGCCTTTGATGAAGACAGGGAAGAGGTCATTCAAAAGGCCATAGAATCAGGTGTACATCGCTTTTTCCTGCCTGCAATTGATTCTACGTACACAGAGCGAATGCTCCATTTAAAAAAGAATTTCCCCGGGCACATTCACCTGATGACCGGCCTTCATCCCACCCATGTAAAAGAGAATTTCCAGGAAGAACTGGATCACGTAGCTGCCATGCTGGCTACCGGACAATTCTGCGCAGTTGGTGAAATAGGCATTGATCTCTACTGGGATAAAACCTATTTCCGGGAACAGCGCAAAGCTTTTGCCCAACAGATCCGGTGGGCAGAAGCATACGACTTGCCCATTGTTATTCATTGCAGGGAATCCTTTGATGAGATCATTGAGGTGCTGGAGGAAGCGGGTGGACCTAAATTACGTGGTATATTTCATTGTTTTACAGGAACATATGAACAGGCTCAGCAGGCAATCAGCTTCAATATGAAACTCGGCATTGGTGGGGTGGTAACCTTTAAGAATGGCAAAATTGATCGCTTTCTGGAGCAGATCAATCTAGAACATATAGTATTAGAGACAGATGCGCCCTATTTGGCTCCCGTTCCTTTCAGAGGTAAGCGAAATGAGAGCGCTTATCTGCACCATATTTTGAACAAGCTTTCGGATATTTACAACATGGATAAAAAGATCATTGCCGAGATTACCACGGAAAATTCCAAAGAGGTTTTTGGCATCTAACAGGCATATGGGAAGTAAGAGCAAAATATTGCTGATTTACACAGGGGGTACCATCGGCATGGTAAAAGACTACAGTCAGGGAAGTTTAAAACCCTTTGATTTTGATAAGCTGGTTGATCATATTCCGGAACTGGGGCAGCTAGATTGTGCCATACACAGTGTTTCGTTTAAAAATCCCCTGGATTCTTCCAACATGAACCCATCTCATTGGGTGAGTATAGCCGGTATTATTGAAAAACACTATAAAGCATATGATGGTTTTGTCATTCTCCACGGGAGCGACACAATGAGCTATACATCTTCGGCACTCAGTTTTATGTTAGAAGGATTGGAGAAACCTGTAATTTTTACCGGCTCCCAATTACCTATCGGAGATCTTCGCACCGATGCGAAGGAAAACCTGATCACATCCATACAAATTGCTACGATGAAGGAACAGAATCGCCCACTCATCCGGGAGGTCTGTCTTTATTTTGAGTACAAACTTTACAGGGCCAACAGGACGACTAAGATCAGTGCCGAGCATTTTGAAGCCTTCACATCACCGAACTATCCGGCATTGGCCGAATCTGGCGTACATATTAGGGTAAAACGCGAATTTCTCTGGAGGCCAAACGGTAAGAAGAAACTGAAAGTGCACAAGAACATGGATAATCGGGTGGCTGTATTTAAGCTGTTCCCTGGTTTCAGCAGAGAGTTGCTCAGGGCTATATTATCTGTTCCGGATCTCCAGGCGCTTATTCTGGAGACTTATGGGGCCGGCAATGCTCCTACGGAATCCTGGTTGATAGACGAATTGAGAACGGCGATTAAAAATGGGCTTCATATTGTAAATGTTACTCAGTGTTCCGGAGGAAGGGTTATCATGGGCCAATACGAAACAAGCAGGGCACTGCTGGATTTGGATTTGATCAACGGTTCGGATATTACTACAGAGGCTGCCGTAACCAAATTGATGTACCTGGTAGGCAGGGCAGTTTCACCAACCTCTTTCAAAACTGTTTTTGAGACCTCCATACGCGGTGAAATGTCCTAAAATTAGGGGCTAAAATTTCTGTAAATAAGAATTTTTTCGTTTCTTGAACGCCCCGGTATTTTTAACTAGAGAGGTGGCCGAGTGGTCGAAGGCGCACGCCTGGAAAGTGTGTATACACCAAAAGTGTATCGAGGGTTCGAATCCCTTCCTCTCTGCAGATTATTGAAATCTTGTCCTTTTTTTACCTGGCGGATCCCTTTGAATTAAGGGAGAAAACCCGGGTAAAATCCAGCCTTCAAATTTCTGTGCGAACAGGGAGGGGAGGCATAGATAGAATTTGCTCAGACCCTTTGAAATCAGGTGGTTTTAGACCTTTTAAGTGGTCCAAAGATTTAATTTTTTAATTCTATTTTTTTTTTATCTTTAACCCTATTAACTAACTAAATTTAAGTTTGAAAGAAATGAAAAGATTATTCTCGATCCTGGCCATGGCTGGGCTATTTGTCCTCAGTACAAATACGGTAAGCGCAAAAGCAATAGCTTCCAATCTTTCTTCCACCATTTCAGCAGCGGCTGTTATGTTACAGGACGAAGCAGCAGAGGAAGCTAGTAAAGGATTTACTCAGGTTTTAAAGGAGCAATTCATCCAAGGTGGTGCTGGCTTCATGGGTATCGTCCTTTTATGTCTTATTTTAGGTTTGGCTGTAGCCATTGAAAGAATTATTTATCTGAATATGGCCAGCACCAACACTGCAAAGCTCAAGCAACAAGTTGAAGATGCTCTGGCATCCGGCGGCGTAGAAGCAGCCAAAGAAGTCTGCAGGAATACAAGAGGTCCTGTTGCTTCTATTTACTACCAGGGTCTTGATCGTGCGGGAGAAAGCGTAGAATCTGCTGAAAAGGCAGTAGTCGCTTACGGCGGTGTTCAAATGGGACAGCTCGAGAAAAATGTAAGCTGGTTATCGCTCTTTATCGCCATCGCCCCGATGCTTGGTTTCATGGGTACGGTTATTGGTATGATCCAGGCCTTCCAGAAGATTAGTGCCGTTGGTAACTTGAGTGCTTCCCTGATTGCAGGAGATATTCAGGTGGCGTTATTGACTACGGTATTTGGTCTGATCACCGCGATCATCCTTCAGATATTCTACAACTACATTGTTGCAAAAATTGACCAGATCGTAAACGATATGGAAGATTCGTCGATCACGTTGATCGATATGCTCGTAGACCACAAAAAATAAGTTGGACGCAAAAATTATAGCTCGATGAACAAAATAGTCAAAATAGTACTAGCTGTAATTGGCGTGATCGCGGCGATTATGTGGTACCAATTGCCGGGAAGAGATGTGCCGGTAAGCGAAGCCGTAGATAGCGGAGCCATGAATATCATGTTCCTTATCATGTACATCCTTCTGGGAGTAGCTGTAGCAGCCAGTTTGCTGTTTACCATAGTAAACCTGATTGCACACCCACAAAAGCTCAAAAAGACTTTGATGGTGGTTGCCGGTTTCCTGGTATTGGTCGTTATCGCTTATGCAACAGCCAGCGGTACGGATATCAATATTGAAGAAATGGCTAACCGCGGGGTAGCTACCACAGAGACAACGGTCCGCAGGATCGGTACAGGCCTGAATTTATTTTTCTTCCTCGTAGTCATCGCTGTAGGGCTGATGGCCTGGGGGGGATTGAAGAAGGTAATTAGTAAATAAATAAAATAAGAAGATATGCCTAGAAGAGGAGGACCACCGGAAGTGAACGCGGGTTCCATGGCAGACATAGCATTCCTGCTCCTGATCTTTTTCCTGGTTACTACAACCATTGAAACAGATGCCGGACTAGATAGGATGTTACCTCCCATAGAACCACCTGACACAGATGTAATAATCAAGCAAAAGAACATCTTTACAGTTAATATCAACAAAAACGGTCAGTTGTTGGTGGAAGAAGAACTGACCGAATTGAGAAATTTGAGAGCAAAGGCCGTAGCCTTTCTGGATAATGGTGGAGATGGTACTTGTAATTATTGCAAAGGCAGAAAGGATGCCGGCTCCTCCGATAACCCGACCAAGGCTATTATTTCCCTGAAAAATGATCGTGAAACACCTTATGGAACCTATATCACTGTTCAAAATGAACTGGTAGGTGCCTATAATGACTTGCGAAACAGGGAAGCCCAGAGACTATACGGACGGGATTTTACGGAGATGGAAGCCGAGTTTTTAAACCCGGAAACACCATCTCGTATACGGGATGATCTTGAGCCAAAAGTTAAGCGTGTTCAGGAATTGTTCCCGCAAAAACTTTCAGAGGCTGAAACCTCAACCAGCGGTTAACCATTAGTATATTTAATTATGGCAAAATTTAATAAGAAAAAAGACGGAGATCTTCCTGCTGTTTCTACAGCTTCCTTGCCTGACATTGTCTTCATGTTGCTCTTCTTCTTCATGACAGTAACTACGATGAAAGACAGCTCGCTGATGGTTGAAAATACGCTGCCAAACGCGAGTGAGGTCAAGAAGTTAGAAAAGAAGGACAGGGTACTATACATTTATGTGGGCAAACCTACCAGGGAGTATCAGAAGATTTTCGGAACTGAGTCGAAGATCCAGCTCAATGATAAGTTTGCAAATGTTAATGAAGTAGGGGATTTCATCCTCCAGGAACGGGCTAAAAAGCCACAGGAACTTCAAAACGTACTAACCACGGCCCTTAAGGTAGATAAGAATGCCAATATGGGCTTGATCTCAGATATCAAACAGGAGTTACGCAAAGTAAACGCCCTCAAGGTGAACTACACCACCTATGAAGGTGATGCCTTTAGTAATCTGAGATAACGTAATTATTTTCGGATATTACGCTGAAAGGCGCTTTAATGTTCTATTAAAGCGCTTTTTTGTTTGTTGGTCAATCTCTAATTATTTTACCTTTAACAACGTGAGACTTCTAGTAGCGCTTATTTTCTTTTTTGGATGGGGCCTGATACACGCCCAGGATATTGACCCCAGGTTCGTACCCGACGAAAAATATCTAGAGGATCAATTCTATTTAGGTGTCACTTATAATATCTTGCTGAAACGACCAGCAGGTGTAAGCCAGAGAAATCTGTCTTATGGACTGTTTGGCGGATTTATCAAGGATATTCCTGTAAACAAAGATCGGAATGTAGGCTTTGGGATCGGGATTGGCTACGGGATCAATTCTTATTATACCAACCTCAGAGCTACAGAGACCGGAAGTGGGATGGAGTATGAGATCATCGGCAATCAAACCCCATTTAAAAGAAATAAAATTGAAACCCATAGTCTTGAAATGCCGCTTCAATTTAGATGGAGGACGTCCAATTCTGTCAGCCATAAATTCTGGCGTATATACACAGGCGTAAAATTGGCCTATGTTTTTACCGCCCGCTCCAAGTTTGTGTCCGATTTGGAAACGGATTCATTTACCAATAGCGATATCAGGGAATTCCAATACGGACTCATCCTGAATTTCGGATACAATACCTTCAATATTCACGCCTATTATTCTCTGCAAAAGCTTTTTGAAGATGGGGTTAACACGGTGGATGGAAATCCGTTGGAATTCATTCCGCTTCATCTGGGTATCTCATTTTACATATTATAAAAGGAAGGATTACAGGATTCTTTACAACCAGAATTTGACCGTTAGCAACTGAGAGCACAGGCCAGTAATTAGACCTACCAGTACCTCAGCCCTGCTGTGAGCATCCAGGTAAAGCCTTGCCGTTGCCACCAATCCGGTCAATAGGGTAAAAAGGCTGATCGCCACAATGATATTGATCTCAAAATGGATACTGAGATTAATCAGGTACATAAGAAAACTTCCCATGCCCACCATATGGAGGCTATTCTTAAAATTTAGAAAGAGCAAGACCAGACTGGCAATAGCAGCCCCGACCAGACCGACAAAATAAAAATATAGCTCGGAAGTATAATTGTTGGGGATCACCTTAATCAGGATCATCAAGAGCAGTGCAATGCTGATGATGAGCGGAAACATACGCTCCTTGGTGCTCATTAAAAAAATAGATTGAACGACACCCAGATTGCGAAGTATAAAAAAACTGATAATGGGGATAATGATGGTAAGGATAAATATGGGCAGAATATTGCCGCTCTGCACCTCTATAGGTGTATACTTGGGTGTTACCAGGAAATAGGCGGCCGTACCTGCCAGCGGAACAAATAATGGGTGGAAAATGTAAGATGTTAGCAGAAAGAATTGCCGCATTAAATCTGTTTTCTTAATCGTGCGACGGGAATATCCATTTGTTCCCTGTATTTGGCCACGGTCCTCCTGGCGATAGGATATCCCTTTTTCTTGAGAACGGCTGCCAGTTTATCATCCGTGAGAGGCTTCTTCTTATCTTCCTCCCCTATGACGTTCTCAAGTATTTTTTTAATCTCTTTGGTCGAAACATCTTCCCCTTCCACATTTTTCATCGACTCGGAGAAGAACTCCTTAATGAGCTTGGTACCATAGGGCGTATCCACATATTTGCTGTTGGCTACCCTGGAAACGGTAGACACATCCATCTCTATGGCATCGGCAATATCCTTGAGTATCATAGGCCGCAATTTGCGTTCGTCCCCTGTAAGGAAATACTCTTTTTGGTAGTTCATGATCGCGTTCATGGTAATGAACAGTGTTTGCTGCCTTTGCTTGATCGCATCGATAAACCATTTGGCTGCATCCAGTTTCTGTTTGATGAACAATACAGCATCTTTCTGAGTCTTGGAGCGATCTTTGGCACTTTTATACCCAGCCAGCATGTTTTGGTATTCTTTGGAAACGTGCAGCTCCGGTGCATTTCTACCGTTAAGCGTCAACTCTAATTCGCCATCCACGATCCTGATAGCAAAATCAGGAACTATGTGTTCAATAATTTTATTGCTCCCCGAATACGAACCCCCGGGTTTGGGGTTAAGTTTCTCAATTTCGGCAATGGCTTCCCGGAGTTTTTCCTCGTCTATTCCATGTCTTTGCAGCAATTTGTCAAAGTGTTTCTTTGAGAACTGTTCAAAAGACTTATCCAGGATCTCTATGGCGAGTTCTACGGACTGAGTTTGTTCTTTCCTTTTAAGTTGCAGGATCAGGCACTCATCCAGGGATCTTGCACCCACTCCAGGCGGATCCAGTTCCTGTACTATGGCAAGCACTTTTTCAATAGTGGCCTCATCTACATATACGTTTTGAGTAAAGGCGAGGTCATCCATAATATCGCTGATAGGCCTGCGGATATAACCACTCTCATCTACGCTGCCCACGAGAAATTCTGCTATGCGCCATTCCTCGTCATTGAGGTAAAAGGTGTTCAGCTGATTGATCAGGAACTGGTTAAAGGATATACCGGCTGCAAAGGGAATACTTTTTTCATCTTCGTCTGCAGAATAATTGCTGGTACGCGTCCTGTAGTCGGGTACTTCATCATCGCTCAGATAGTCGTCTATGTTTATATCATCCGTATTGATGGTTTCGTTATCCGCGTCCCCTTCATACGTATCATCAAAGCGATCATCCAGATCTCCGCTCTCTTCCCTGCCGCTTTCCAAAGCGGGATTCTCTTCCAGTTCCTGCTTTAGTCTTTGTTCAAAGGCCTGAGTAGGCAATTGAATTAGCTTCATTAACTGGATTTGCTGGGGTGAAAGCTTTTGAGATAACTTAAACTGTAAGTGTTGTTTCAGCATTGGGGTCCTACCTTGAGCTTTCCTATAAATTTAAAGAATTCAGTTTAAAATTCGGCATTTTGAGGTGTTCTGGGGAAGGGGATGACATCACGGATATTGCCCATCCCGGTAGCAAATTGCACTAGTCTCTCAAAACCTAAGCCGAATCCGCTGTGTTCTGCCGACCCAAATTTTCTCAGGTCCAGGTACCACCAGAGTTCTTTTTCGTCTATGCCCAATTCTGCAATTTTTCGCTGCAACACATCCAGCCTTTCCTCCCTTTGCGAGCCTCCGACTATCTCACCAATCCCCGGAAACAATATATCCATAGCCCTCACTGTTTTCTGATCTTCGTTCAGACGCATGTAAAAGGCCTTAATCTTGGCGGGATAATCATATAGGATCACCGGACAATTGAAATGCTTTTCCACCAGGAAACGCTCGTGTTCGCTCTGGAGGTCGGCACCCCATTCCTCTATGACATATTCAAACCGCTTTTTTTTATTGGGTTTAGAATTTCTGAGGATATCGATGGCTTCGGTATAGGTGACCCTTTTAAATTGATTGTCAACCACAAATTTCAACTTCTCTAAAAGAGGCATCGGGCTGCGTTCTGCCTGAGCTTTGGATTTTTCTTCATCCAGAAGCCTCTTCTCAAGAAATTCGAGATCTTCCTGGCAATTGTTCAGAAGATACTTCAGGATCTCTTTGATAAAATCCTCTGCCAGGTCCATATTATCATTGAGGTCATAAAAGGCCATTTCCGGTTCAATCATCCAGAATTCAGCCAGATGACGCGATGTATTGGAATTTTCTGCACGAAAGGTAGGTCCGAAGGTGTAGACCTTACCCAGGCCCATTGCGTAGGCTTCTGCTTCCAGCTGCCCGGATACGGTCAGGTTGGTTTCCTTACCAAAAAAATCTTTTTTGAAATCTGTTTCGCCATCATCGTTGATCGGGGGCGACTGAGGATCCAGGGTGGTTACCCGGAACATTTCACCGGCTCCTTCTGCATCAGAACCTGTGATAATAGGCGCATGCATATAGTAGAAACCATTGTTGTGAAAATAATGGTGGATGGCATATGACAAGGCCGATCGTACCCTCATTACCGCACCAAAAGTTTGCGTCCTGATCCTCAAATGGGCCTGTTCCCTCAAAAACTCCATGGAGTGTTTCTTAGGTTGTATTGGATAGGTTTCCGGGTCTGCCGGTCCGTGGATAAATAAATCGTTTACCTGAATCTCCACGTCCTGACCTCTTCCCTGGCTTTCAACAAGCACGCCTTTTACCCCGACCGCGGCACCTGTGTTGATCTGCTTTAGAATAGAGTCATCCAGCTTTTCAAAATCTACTACGCACTGCAGGTTCTTAAGCGTCGAGCCGTCGTTCAGGGCGATGAATCGATTGCTGCGGAATGTGCGTACCCATCCGTTCAGTGTAACTTCCTGTCCATTAGGTGTTGTCTTCAGTAAGTCTTTTACACTGTGTGTTTTCATAGATTTACCTGTCTTATTTTGAACCGCAAAGATAGGTTATTGACTAAAACATTTGGAAGACTGCCGGAAGAATCCGAGCTGAAACTTGGAATTACTTCTCCTCGGCACCCACGGGAATTTCTTCCTGCGGCAGGATGTCGATCTGAGGTTTTTTCAGAACCTGCTTGTTGGCAATGCTGCGTTCCAGAGAAAGCAGGAGGGAAGGTAAAAGAATCAGGTTGGCCAGCATGGCAAATAAAAGGGTGGCCGACACCAGTGCTCCAAGGGCTACTGTTCCCCCGAAGCTGGAAATGATAAAGACGGAAAATCCAAAGAATAGAACGATGGATGTATAAAACATGCTTACACCGGTCTCCCTTAAGGCAGCGTACACAGACTTTTGGATCCGCCATTGATTGGCGATCAGTTCCTGCCTGTATTTAGCAAGGAAATGGATGGTGTCGTCAACCGAGATCCCAAACGCGATGCTAAAGACCAGGATCGTTGAAGGTTTAATAGGCACCCCTACAAATCCCATTACACCGGCAGTAACTACAAGAGGTAGTAAATTAGGGATCAGGGAGATAACGATCATCCTGAAGGATCTGAACAAATATGCCATAAAGAGGGCGATAAGTGCGATGGCCAGGGAAAGGGAGAGGACCAGGTTTTTAACCAGGTACTTGGTACCCTTGAGAAATAAAAGCGCCTTGCCGGTCAGATAAACGCGGTAGCGCTCCTCGGGAAATATTTTATTGATCTCCTCGATGAGATCTGCCTCAATCTGCTCCATCCGATCTGTTTTAACATCCCGGATGTATGTAGTCATGCGCGCAATCTGTCCGGTGCTGTCTACGAAGTTTTCCACCAGGTTGGCATCGCCTTCAGACTTACGCACGTAATCCATGATAAAGGTATTTTCCTGCGAGGTGGGGAGCTGGTAGTATTTAGGTATGCCATTGTAAAATGCCTGCTTGGAGTATTTAACCAGATTTACAACAGAAACCGGCTTGGAGAGCTCGGGTGTATCATCGATAAATTCACCCAATTCGTTCATTCTACGCAAAGTGGCCGATTTTAATATGCCTTTCTGCCTCTGGGCATCAATGACGATCTCAACCGGCATGATCCCTTTAAATTCTTCTTCAAAGAAGCGGATATCCTCAAAGAAAGCAGCACTTTTGGGCATGTCTTCAATGGGGCTGCCCGAAATATTGATTTGGTAGATCCCTATGATACTTACTACCAGGAGTATGATAGATGTGACATAAACGGAGATCCTCTTATCTCTCACAATGCGCTCCATCCAGTTTACAAAAGCATCGATCCAGCGTTTGTTCAGATGTTTGAGGTGCTTGGTCTTCGGCAAAGACATAAAGCTATAAATGATAGGGATTATCAATAGGGATAAAATAAATATGCCTATGATATTGATTGATGCAACAATACCAAATTCGGTAAGCAACTTGCTGTCTGTTATAATGAAGGTGGCAAAACCTGAAGCCGTGGTTACATTGGTCATCAGCGTGGCATTGCCGATCTTGGTGATCACCCTTTGAAGAGAAAGGGCCTGGTTTCCGTGTTTCTTAACTTCCTGTTGGTACTTATTGATTAGGAAAATACAATTGGGAATCCCTATGACGATGATCAGGGGTGGTATCAGTGCAGTGAGGACCGTGATCTCATATTGCAATAATCCCAAAACACCAAAAGCCCACATCACCCCGATTATCACCACGCAAATGGAGATAAAGGTTGCTCTGAAACTTCTGAAAAAGAAAAAGAAGATCAGCGAGGTTACCAGCAGCGCAGCCCCGATAAAAATACCAATTTCGTCAATGATATACTGTGCGTTCAGGGTACGGATATAAGGCATGCCGGATACCTTGACATCCAGTTGGGTTTCCTCTTCAAATTCGGCGATCAGGTTAGAGAGGTCATTGAGGATAAAATCTTTCCTCACATTGGTATTCACAATATCCTGGTCCAGATAAGCAATAGTCCGGATGGTCCCCGTTTCTTTATTAAATAACAGACTCTCGTAAAACGGCAGGTTATTAAAAAGATAATTTCGTACGCTGTCTACTTCACGAGTTTCGGTGAACTCTTTGGTATTCAGTGGTTTTAATACAAATTTTTTAGCGTCCGTGTCTTTGACCAGTTCCTGAAGATTATCGGTGGAGATCACGAAGGAGATTTCCGGAAATGCCGCCAACTGCTTGCTGAGCTTATTCCAGCGGTTGTAATTCTCAGGAACAAACAAGGCAGGATCCTTGACGCCCAGAACCATGGCATTGCCTTCTTCTCCGAACAATTCCAGAAACTCGTTGTACTGAACATTATAAGGGTGGTCATCAGGCAGGAGATTCGCCTCTGACCTGGTGAATCTCATATTCTCCCACTGCAGGGCGAGAAAGACGGTCATCAGGGCAATACCCAATAAAATCAGGATTCGATTGCGTAAAATGATGCGGGCGGTCACCGACCAAAAATTAGAAGCGAGCTTCTCCAATGCGGTCTTTTTAGATGAGGGGCAAAGGTAGAAAATGCACGGCAGTGTTCCTAAAAAGGGCTGTTTAAACTTCTTTGGCTTGCTTGTCGCATTACCTACTCGACGAAATTTTTACTAATTTCATTTGTGCCAGGGGAACCGCAGAAATGAATAATGGGCAGAAATATGAGCAGGCACAAAAAATACGGCAGACGCGCAAGAGTTCTTTATCGCGTTTTAATTCTCATTAGTGTGGCGGCCCTGATCCTGGCAATCCTGGCCCTGTATTTTTTGGGTGAACTGGATGGGGAGATTGAATTCTAGACCTTCATTATTTCGGCCTCTTTTGTATGCAGCAGCGCATCGATCTTTTTGGTGAATTCGTCTGTGAGTTCCTGTACGTCAATTTCGGCATTCTTTTCCAGGTCTTCTGAGATATCGAGGTTTTTGATTTCCCTGTTAGCTTCCTGTCTTGAACTTCGAATACTCACTTTGGCATCCTCGGCTTCGGCTTTGGCCTGCTTGACCAGCTGAACCCGTCGCTCTTCGGTCAGGGGCGGTACATTGATGATGACCATTTCACCATTATTCATGGGATTGAAACCCAGATTGGCATGCATAATTGCCGTTTCAATTTCTGTTAACATGCTTTTTTCCCAGGGTTGCACAGAAATAGTACGTGCATCAGGAGTATTGATATTGCTTACCTGGGACAGGGGAGTCTGTGATCCGTAATACTCTACCATAACTGTAGATAACATGGACGGACTGGCCTTACCCGCCCTGATTTTGATAAATTCCTTTTGCAAGTGAGCGATGGCGGCTTCCATGCTTTCACGGGCCGTCTCCAGAATAATTTTGACGTCTTCGTTCATAATCTTATGATTATCAATAGTGGTATTCCCTGTTCACAATCAGAGATTGACCACCGTACCTATGTTTTCACCTGAAACAATGCGCAGCAAATTGCCTTTTTTGTTCATGTCAAAAACCACAATTGGAAGCTCATTTTCCTGGCTGAGGGTAAATGCCGTGCTATCCATGACTTTTAATCCCCTTGTGAGCACATCCTGAAAGGTTATTCGATCAAATTTCCTGGCCGATTTGTCCTTTTCCGGATCGCTGGTATAGATCCCGTCTACCCGGGTGCCTTTCAGGATCACATCGGCCTCTATTTCAATAGCCCTGAGTACGGCTGCAGAATCTGTAGTAAAATAAGGATTTCCCGTACCGCCACCAAAGATAACCACCCTTCCTTTTTCCAGGTGTCGCAGGGCCCTTCTCCTGATAAAAGGCTCGGCTACTTCATTGATCCTAATAGCAGACTGTAATCTTGTTTGCAGCCCTATATCTTCCAGGGCACTTTGCAAGGCCAAACCGTTGATAATGGTAGCCAGCATGCCCATATGATCACCCTGAACCCGGTCCATTCCGTTGCTGGCTCCGGCGATACCCCTGTAAATATTACCACCACCAATCACTATGGCCACCTCGACCCCTTTGTCTACCACAGATTTGATTTCCTCTGCATAATCAAGCAGGCGCTGGGGATCAATTCCAAACTGTTTATCTCCCATCAGGGCTTCCCCGCTGAGTTTCAGAAGTATTCGCTTATAAGGCATGTAACATACGTTTTGCTTCGGACAAAAATAATCAAAATAATTTATGAGCATCCCCGTTTTCCATGGGCTGTTCATGCTAATTATTTGATAATGAACTGCTGTGTCTTGAATAATTTTTATATCCTTGTCGCAGAATCAAATAGAAAATAGAACCTATGTACCGATCATTATTCGCCTTCCTTTTTTTAACCGTTTTATGGAGTTGCACCTCTACCAAAACACTGGTCACTGCTGAGGCTGCTGCCGTAAAGACCGAAATCGATCTGGTTAATGTAAGTAATGATCGCGTCATGGTGAGTATTGATCCCGGAGCTTTCTCAAAAGATCCGGTTTACTTCTTCATTCCCAAGATTGTGCCGGGCACATATAGTTCGGATAATTACGGCCAGTATATTGAAGATTTCAGGGCATTGGACTATGAAGGCAATGAGCTAGATTTCAGTCGGCCTGACGAGAATACCTGGGCGGTGTCTGAAGGACGCAAGCTGGACAAAGTGACCTATTATGTAAATGATACCTTCGACCAGGAATACGGCAACAGTGATGTGGTATTTTCACCTGCCGGTACCAATATTGACGAAGGCAATAATTTTGTTCTGAACCTCCACGGATTTATCGGCTATTTTGACGGCCTGAAAGAAAGGCCCTATGAGATCAGTATTTATAAACCTGAGTCTTTGGTCTCCACCACTTCCCTGATTCGCAAACCGACTGACACGGTACCGGGTAGGGAAATGTTTCTGGCAGATCGGTACTTCGAGGTCATTGACAATCCGATTCTCTATACCGAACCTAATCAGGCCAGTTTTCAACTGGGAGACATTCGTGTGGTCATTGGGGTCTACTCTCCTAATGATGTCTACAAAGCTGAAGACTTTAAAGACCGCATGGAAACCATGATGAAGGCTCAAAAAGCCTTTCTTGGAGACATAGACAGCACCGAGGAGTACAATATCCTCCTGTATCTCTCAAAGATGGACGAGACCGATGCCGGCGGCTTCGGGGCCTTGGAACACCATACGTCAACCGTAGTAGTATTCCCAGAACAGATGCCTAAAGAAGCGTTGGAGGACATCATGGTAGACGTGGTTTCACATGAATTCTTTCACATTGTTACCCCGCTCAATGTGCACTCCGAAGAGATCCACTATTTTGATTTTAACTCGCCCAAAATGTCCCGTCACCTTTGGATGTATGAGGGCACCACGGAGTACTTTGCCAATCTTTTTCAGATTCAGCAAGGTTTGATCGACGAAAAGGAATTCTACGAAAGGATCATAGCCAAAATAGACAATTCACTTACCTATGACGATTCTATGTCCTTTACCGAAATGAGCAGCAACATCCTGGAGGATCCCTATAAGGATAATTACACCAATGTTTACGAGAAGGGAACCTTGATCAATATGTGCCTGGATATCATGTTGAGAAAACTAAGTGGCGGTGAGCGGGGCGTGCTCTGGCTCATGAAGGAATTGACCAGGAAATACAATGCCAATACACCCTTTGAAGATGAATCGCTCATAGAAGAGATCGTGCAGATGACCTATCCCGAGATTGGCAACTTTTTCAAGACCCATGTAGAAGGGGACACTCCCATTGATTATGAAGAATATTTTGAGATGGTCGGCCTTACCACCACGGCAGCGGAGATCGAAAGTGGATTCTTTTTCAGGGGAGATGTGCCCTACATTGATGTAGACCAGTCTGATAACAGCATTTTTGTGAGGAAAGGAATTGAACTCAACTCCTCCTTCCTTGAACTTGGGATTCAACCAGGAGACACCTTGGTCAATATCAATGGAACTGACATCAATTTGGATTCAATCCGTCTGGTCATCGGACTTAGTTACGGCTGGAGCGCAGACAGGGACATTGACGTAGTAGTGCTCAGGGATGGAGAGGAAATCAATTTGAAAGGGAAGGTTGGCGAACCAACGGTTAAATTGCGTTCACTTACACCTATGGAGAATGCCACTGATCAACAGGTCAAACTCAGGGAGGCCTGGTTAAAAGGATAAAAAAAACCGCCCTGAAGTTTCAGAGCGGTTTTGATTCAATTGAAGATTTATCTTATCCCAGAGCAACCCTTTGGAAGCCGGTAACTTCCAGATTACTGTCTACAGACTTGACATACTGATCTACCGTCTGTTTACTATCCTTGATAAAGGCCTGGTTGACCAGGGTATTGTCTTTAAAGAAACGATTAAGTTTTCCCTTAGCGATATTGTCTAACATGGCCTCGGGCTTGCCTTCCTGTCTCAACTGGTCTTTGGCGATCTCAATCTCTTTTTCGATAACCGATTGCTCAACATCTTTTTCATCCAGAGCAATGGGGTTCATTGCAGCAGCCTGCATGGCCACATCTTTAGCGGCAACTTCGGCACCGTCTACAGCAGCAGACAGTCCGACCAAGGTCGCAATCTTATTACCAGCGTGGATATAAGATCCTACGAAAGGAGCCGAAAGCTTCTTGAATCCTCCGATCTCTATCTTTTCGCCGATCACTCCTGTCTGCTCGGTCAATTTTTCCTGAACTGTAATACCGTTGTAATTAGCTGCAAGCAGGTCTTCTTTGCTGTCGAAACCAAGAGCCAATTCGGCCAGATCATTAGCCAGGGAGACAAAGCTCTCATTTTTGGCTACAAAATCAGTTTCACAATTCAATGAGATGATCACTCCACTGGTTTTATCATCATTTACACGAGCAATAGCTGCTCCTTCAGAAGATTCGCGGTCTGCGCGTTTAGCTGCAACTTTCTGACCCTTTTTTCTGAGAATTTCGATTGCTTTTTCAAAATCACCTTCTGCTTCTACCAGGGCGTTCTTACAATCCATCATGCCCGCTCCTGTTGTTTTCCTTAATTTATTTACTTCTGCAGCGGTTATTTTTACCATTTTACTTTCCATTTTTTTAACTGATTTTTTATTCAACTCCGGCTTTAGCTTTATCCTGCCACTCCTTTAACTCTTCCCACTTGCCATCGGCAGCCATTTTAGCCTGCTTTGGCCAGGAGGTAGGATCAAGATGAGCCATTCTGCTGCTGGCTTCGGTAAGGATCTCTTTGATCTTGTCTGCCTTGGTCTTGGAGAGCTCTTCATAGGTGCCAACGCCGGCATTTACAAGAGCCTCAGCCGCTTTGGGCCCAATCCCTTCAACCTTGGTCAGGTCGTCAGCGGATTTGGCGTCCTTTTTAGCTGGTTTTTTTGCAGCGGCTGCCTTTTTAGGAGCCCTAACCTTTTCTTCCTCAAGGCTGTCCTCAATTTCTTCTAATTTCTTGTCGGCCGCTTCTTTGTTTTTTTCTTCTTCAACCTCTTCGGTCTCCATCTCTGCTATTTCCTTATCGGCCATTTTTTCAGATTTGCGTTCTGCAAGACCTTCAGCAATTGCATCCGTAACAACAGAAAGGATGATCTCGATAGATTTTGACGCATCATCATTGGAAGGAATGACGAAATCGATAGGCCGCGGATCAGAATTGGTATCCACCATGGCGAAAATCGGGATGTTCAGCTTTTGAGCTTCCTTTACAGCAATGTGCTCACGCATGATGTCCACTACAAATATGGCACCTGGCAGCCGGGTCATATCGGCTATGGATCCCAGGTTCTTTTCCAATTTGGCACGGAGACGATCTACCTGCAATCTTTCCTTTTTTGAAAGAGTATTGAAGGTCCCGTCTTTTTTCATACGGTCTATGGAAGCCATTTTCTTTACAGCCTTCCTGATCGTCACAAAGTTGGTCAGCATACCACCGGGCCAACGTTCCGTAATATATGGCATATTGATCTTGCTTACCTTGTCGGCTACAATATCCTTGGCCTGTTTCTTAGTAGCTACAAAAAGGATCTTACGGCCTGAGGCGGCGATCTTCTTCAAGGCTTCGCTGGCTTCTTCAAGCTTAGCGGCTGTTTTGTAGAGATTGATTACGTGAATCCCGTTGCGCTCCATATAGATATAAGGAGCCATATTCGGATTCCATTTTCGGGTGAGATGCCCAAAGTGCACACCGGCACCTAAGAGCTCTTTTACTTCTGCTTTCTTTGACATTGTTTACTTAGTTTACGTTCTTTTGAATTAGCAATGCACAAGTGGTATCAGGTATGTAATTAACCT
>JBPEXP010000269.1:0-1983 GCA_052031475.1 Flavobacteriaceae bacterium
ATCTGATTTAAGATCCGGAATCTGTGTATGCCCGATTAAAAGATTGGCTGGGCTATTCCGCCGAGGTGGACGTTCCCAAGAAACACACCCCCTCAAAATATACAGAATTGAAATGTGATCCTGACCTAGCTGCACGCGCCGAAGAAGTCTATAACAAACTGTACAAAAGGAGCTAGACTATGTCTGAGGGTGTGGATTGACCAGGTCATGTTTACTTTACCCCTCTGAACCAACGTTTCCTGAGATAAAACCAAAGCGTAGGATGATACCAGAGCTTACTGCTTGCTCCCTCTTTTTTAAAGGGTGAAAGAGATCCCAGAAGAGCATCCTGCACTGCCTTCTTCAGGAGGGGAATAGCGGCGCCGTACTGCAGATAGATATAGCTCTTAAAATTATCTTTCTTGGCGGGTTCGATCGTTGACTGGTAAAGGATACTTCCCGTATCGATCCCCGTATCCACAAGGTGGACCGTAACCCCGCAGTTTGCCTTATCATTGCAGGCCAGGGCCCAATAGCCTCCGTGCACGCCCCTGTATTCCGGGGTAATTCCTACATGGGTGTTGATGTAGATCGCATTGGTGCACTGCAGTGTTTTTTTGCCAATAATCCCGGTACCGTTTACTATAACCACCTTGGGAGAGGATTTTATCAATTCCTCCCTGCAGCTCTCTGAATTGACGGAGGGAACTGGAACTACCTTTGACGACTCTTCTATTTGGTCATCCAGATTCATTTTTTGCTTGATCTCCCTGATCCGGGCAGAGGCTTCCATTTTTAGCCATTTAGAACACAGAAGGACAAATAGGATTTGTCCGGCTACCACCCAAATTCCCAATCTTTTGATCCTTCTTTGCAGGAATTTCTTGCGGCTGCCACCGCCACTTTCAAGAATGACCTTTTCAATATTAAATTGGTCTTTCAGGGCATTGTAAACAAACCAGGTGGTATCATGCCGGCCTCCGAGAAGTACTACAGTTTGTTTTTCAGGCATGGACTTGCAGTTTTATCTCCTCGCCTACTTCGCGCATTGTCTTGCTACGAAAGTTGTATTCCTGAGATAGGGATTGATAATGTTGAAGTATTTTTTCCAGAAATAAGAGATTCTCATTCTGATATTTACCAAAATTATGAGGATGCCACCAGAGATGGTAAAGTTCTCCTTCCTTTGCAGCGTGTTCCATTCCCCTGAGGATACGTCGCAGCCGAAGTCCCTCAAAGGCTTTTAGATAAGGGTTAAAAGGTCTCAGAAATCTGCTGGAAGGGATATTATAAGGCGCCTCTTTGCCCAACTTTTCTTTATTATGGGTATTGTGTCCTGAAAGGTTCAGATAGGAGTCTGAAAGCCGTAACATTCTGCTCAATTGGTCCAGAACCTTCCACTTACTTTTATTGTAATACCAGCTATTTTCATTACCCCGGTAGGTTTCAATTCCCAATTCGCTGCAAATCCGCAAATAGGTCGCATTCATCTGGTTTCTCGGAAAGACCAGGCTTTTTAGTTCGATGCCCTTCGATCGCGCGATCTCGACAGCAGCCTGGATATCCGCCCTGAATTGTTCGGCGGTCTGCCCTTCTTCCAGGCAATAGTAGTGGGAAAAAGTATGGGTGCCTATTTCCTGATCGGGATCATTGCGAAGCAATTCCATGAGTGAAGTGGCAAAGTGATAGCGGTCTTCCTGCTCAGAGGTCCCAACCTGCTGAAAATGTCCGTTATAGGGCGAGCGATGCGGATTCAGATACGAAGGTTTAGACTCGGGAAAATAACTTTGCATTTCTTCCAAAGAATCAGCAAAAAGAAATCCTACGGTAGCAAAAGTTGCCTTAATTCCGTAGTGGTCAAAAAGTTCTAGCATCCTTGGAAAAGATTCAAAAACTCCGAGAATATGCTCCCCGTAAACTTCCGGGCCCATGATATCACGGACCCCCCAAAGAAGTTCGAAATCAAGTGAGATTACAAAGGAACCGCCAGTTTGTTCAGCCAAG
>JBPEXP010000027.1:0-4270 GCA_052031475.1 Flavobacteriaceae bacterium
ATTACAATTTTGAAAGATACCGCATCAACGGGTTTATTGACGCCGGCGATGTGGGCCTTGCGATGCTGATCTTTGGGATCGCATCTATTTTTATAATCACACCCATCCTGACCTATAAATACGGTAAACGCTGGTATTGTTCATGGGTCTGCGGCTGTGGTGGTCTGGCAGAAACTGCAGGGGATCCATTCAGGCATTTGAGCGATAAAAAACTATCTGCGTGGAAGGTAGAGCGATGGGTGGTGCACAGCGTAGTGGTATTTGTAACCTTAATGACCACGGCAGTCATCTACAGCTACCTGGGCAATGACACTTCCAAATACTGGCTCACTAAAGGCAGCTTTCTGCTGGGCGTTGTAATCTTGTTGACCCTGGTTTTTGCCTGGGCTATGATCTTTAAGCGTGATCAATTAAAAAAAGATGCTCAATACGGGGCTGTGGGTTATTTTGTAGTGATCATGGTGCTGGTAGGGCTTCATTATTTCAGCGGGGATGGGCAAATCTTCCTGTTTAAAAGCGAAACGCTTAGAAAATCATACGGATTTCTAATCGGAAGTATATTTTCAGGGGTCATCGGAACCGGATTTTATCCCATATTCGGCAACCGGGTCTGGTGCAGGTTTGGCTGCCCCATGGCCGCTATCCTGGGCTTCCAGCAACGACTCTTTTCCCGATTCAGGATCACCACCAACGGAGGACAGTGTATTTCCTGCGGCAATTGTTCCACCTATTGTGAAATGGGCATCGATGTAAGGGCTTATGCCCAGAAAGGGGAGAATATTGTGCGTTCAAGCTGTGTAGGCTGCGGGATCTGTTCCGCGGTATGTCCGCGAGGTGTGTTAAAACTTGAAAACGGGCCCTTAAAAGGCCGGATAGACAGTAAAGAAGTACTGCTTGGCAATGATGTGGACCTGATGACGCTGGTCAATAAAAACTAAGCTCACAGCTTCTTCTTCGAAATCAACCCTGTTATCATCAGAATCTTCACTCACCGGGATTGGTGGAGTATAAGTCATTTCCATTAGTTTTGCGCGACTGATATCAATACAGCAAATCCATTGCCGGTATGCCAGACATAAGGGTTATTATTCCCGCATTTAACGAAGAAGCTTCCATTGCAAAAGTGATTGGTGACCTTCCGGACAATGTTTGTGAAATAATTGTTGTGAGCAATAATTCGACAGACAATACGGTGGAGAATGCAATAAATGCGGGTGCTACCGTCTTAACGGAGGATAAAATGGGCTATGGATATGCCTGCCTGAAGGGATTGGAATATATTAACAAACAATCCAAAATGCCTGATATTATCGTATTTATCGACGGGGATTATTCAGATTACCCGGAGGAACTCAACAAACTGGTGGCACCCATTGTGGAACATGACGTAGACCTGGTCATTGGTGCGAGGGTTAAACGCCTGAGGGAACCCGGATCGATGACTCCCCAACAGGTGTTCGGAAATTGGCTGGCCACTTTTTTGATGCGCCTGTTTTTTGGAGCGAGGTTTACGGATTTAGGACCCTTCAGGGCCATTAAATACAGTAAATTACTTCAATTGCAGATGGAGGATAAAACCTACGGATGGACGGTGGAAATGCAGTTAAAAGCAATACGTAAGAAACTGACATATACTGAAGTACCCGTACGCTACAAGAAAAGAATTGGGGTTAGCAAAGTGTCAGGTACGGTAAAAGGTACTATATTTGCAGGCGTAAAAATTTTGGCTTGGATTTTTAAATACAGTTTTGGTTAATATGGGACTCACCATTTCTTATCTTATCATAGCGATCTACAGCGTCGCTCTTATCCTGATCTTCTTCTACAGCTTGGCTCAATTGAATCTGCTGATCAACTACCTGAGCCAGAAGAAAAGAAATGAAGAAGCGCCAAAATTTAACTTATTAGATCCAAAAGAAATCCCAACTGTAACTATCCAATTGCCCATTTACAACGAGGAGTATGTAGTAGACAGATTACTCGACAATATCAGCAGGATAGAATACCCAAAAAGCAAGCTGGAGATCCAGGTTTTGGACGATAGCACTGATGATTCGGTTCAGGCAACCGCTGCCCGCATTGAAGAACTGCAGGAATCAGGTCTGGATATCAAACACATCCGCAGGGAAAACCGCGAAGGTTTTAAGGCCGGAGCACTCAAGGAAGGACTCAAAGTGGCCAAGGGAGACTTTATTGCCATCTTTGACGCGGATTTTTTACCGGCCGGCGACTGGCTTAAAAAGACCGTCATCTACTTTAAGGATCAGGAGATAGGCGTTGTTCAAACCCGTTGGGGGCACATTAACCGCGAATATTCTACACTTACCAGGATACAGGCTTTTGCGCTTGACGCGCACTTTACGCTGGAACAAGCCGGCAGAAATGCCAAAGGACACTTTATTAATTTCAACGGTACGGCAGGGATCTGGAGGAAAGAGTGTATACTCGACGCAGGAAACTGGGAAGGCGATACGCTTACAGAAGATCTGGACCTCAGCTACCGCGCCCAGTTAAAGAACTGGAAATTCAAATACCTGGAGGATGTGGAAACTCCTGCTGAACTACCTGTTGTTATCAGCGCAGCTAGGTCTCAGCAATTCCGATGGAATAAAGGAGGCGCAGAAAACTTTAGAAAGTCTGTATGGAGGGTCATATCAGCCAAGAACATCTCTTTCAAGACCAAGTTCCACGGCGTGATGCACTTGTTGAACAGCTCCATGTTCCTCTGCGTTTTTATCGTAGCTGTTTTAAGTATCCCCATGCTGTACATCAAGAACACCTTTGGTCACCTGGCCTGGGTTTTTGAAGTCACCAGTTTCTTTATCGTTAGTACGATCATCTTATTTATCTGCTACTGGTTTACGTACAAAAGCATTCAGGGCAGCAGTTTTGATAATTTTGTAGACTACATTAAGTTGTTTTTTACCTTCTTTTCAGTAGCCCTAGGATTTTCTTTGCACAACTCCGTGGCGGTTCTCGAAGGACATATGGGCAAAAGGAGTGAATTTGTGAGAACTCCCAAATTCAACATAAACAGTCTTACCGATAGTTGGAAGGGCAATAAATATTTGGCCAAGAAACTATCTCCCAATATGATCATTGAGTTTGCCTTGATGGTCTACTTCCTCTTTGGCATGTACAGTGCCATTCCTCTTAATGATTTTGGATTATTCCCCTTTCACCTGATGCTTTTCCTGGGCTTCGGATTTGTTTTCTTCAAGTCCTTGATCGCTAAAGCATAGATAGGAAATTTTAATCTGCATTTCTTTTTGGTAGCCCGTTCTGTCTGGTCAGTTCTGTATGGGCTGTGAAAATTTGATTGCTCAATTTTTAATTTTTTCGGTTATTAGCAATCAGCAAACCAGGCTTCATGTTCAACCAATTGGCTTCCTACTGGAAATTACACCGGTTTCCGATCCTTATCGTATTGGTGTGCATATTGTTCTATGCCGTTTTTGCCTACTACCTGGAAAGAAGTGATACGGTACGACTGGTATTTCTTTACGGAGCCCTTTTCTTCTTCTGTTTTAAGCTGATACAATTTGAAAAATGGAATTTTAAATTCCTGCTGGTAACCGGGATACTGTTTCGGCTTGTATTTCTTATGGCCATACCCAATTTGTCTCAAGACTTCTACCGCTTCATTTGGGATGGTGAAATGATCCTGCAGGGTATCAATCCTTACTTATTCAGTCCGGATACGGTAATGCAACAGGCTTCTGATCTGCCAGCCAATGCTGAGATACTGCATGAGGGAATGGGAGGTTTAAGCGCGAGGAATTTCAGCAATTACCCGCCTTTGAATCAGTTGTTGTTCGCCCTGGCCGCACTATTGGGATCCCATAAAATACTGGGCTCAGTCCTTGTATTTAGGATGCTGATCATTGCCGCAGATATAGGTATTTTTTACTGGGGGAGGAAGCTTTTAAAAAATCTCAACCGATCTCCACATCTGATCTTCTGGTACTTTTTGAATCCTTTGGTCATTGTAGAACTGACTGGTAATCTCCACTTTGAAGGAGTGATGTTATTTTTCTTTGTTTGCTCTATCTACCTGCTCAGTATCGATAAATGGCGAAGCTCAGCTGTATTGCTGGCTCTTTCCATCCAGATCAAACTCATCCCGTTGATCTTCCTGCCTCTTTTCCTGGGCTATTTTAAGAGATACAGAGTGATTTATTTCTACGGGATAGCCGGTCTGACGGCGCTTTTGATCTTTTTACCATTTTATATTGATGAGTTTTCAGAAAACTATTTACAAACCATAGGT
>JBPEXP010000270.1:0-2788 GCA_052031475.1 Flavobacteriaceae bacterium
CGGCAGCGATTGTTACCGTACTCTCTTACTTTACAAGCGCTGAACAATTACAACAGTATATTTTCTGGTCCTATGGCACGGTGGGCAATCTTTCCTGGTCTAGACTACTGTTGTTATCACTGGCAACAGTTCTTGGAATCGGTTTGACCGTCCTTAGTATCAAACCGCTCAACGCCCTGTTGCTGGGAGAGCAATATGCCAGAAGCATGGGGGTGCACATAGTTCGGTCCAGATACCTGATCATAGTGGCCACCGGCCTGCTGGCAGGAGCTGTTACCGCCTTTGCGGGACCAATAGCCTTTATTGGGCTGGCAGTACCACATCTCACCCGTCAGATCATCAATAGCACGGATCATAAGATCCTGGTACCCGCTGTCTTTATCTACGGGGCTATATTACTTTTACTTTGCGACACCCTGGCACAATTGCCAAGTTCGGCTTACGTGTTGCCCATAAACGCCATCACATCCATCATAGGCGCCCCTGTAGTCATCTGGCTGCTGGTAAGGAAGAAACAAATGATCTTTTAGACCTTTTAGATCGCATAAATGGCTCAGGCCTTACTTGAACTATTCAAGATATTCCTAAATTGCCACCATGTTGCGCATTGAAGGATTGGAAGTGGGTTATGCCGGAAAGAAGAGCAGGATATCCATTGCGAAAGATATTCACTTCAGGCTCTCCGCCGGAGAAATAGCAGCAATTGTAGGGGCTAACGGTATTGGTAAATCCACACTGCTGAGAACACTGGGCAAGGTACAGCCCAAACTTTCAGGAAGCATCCTGGTAAATGATCAATCGATCGAGGAATTTGGTAGCCTGGAATGGGCCAGGGAGATCAGCCTGGTGCTCACAGAATCTACAGGCTCTAAAAATCTCACCGTTCAACAACTGGTAAGTCTGGGCCGGCATCCTTATACCAATTGGATCGGTAGCCTGTCATCGCATGATATTGATAAGATCCGTGAAGCGCTCAAATTGGTGGGTCTGGAAGAGCTGAGCTATAAAAAATGTCACGAATTGAGCGATGGTCAGCTTCAAAAGGTAATGATTGCCAGGGCTTTAGCTCAGGATACAAGGATCATGCTCCTGGATGAACCGACCACTCACCTTGACCTGTATCACAAGGTCCAGATCTTGAAGATCTTACAGCAAATTGCCCATCAGACCGGTAAAACTATTCTATTTACCACCCATGAAATTGACCTGGCCATCCAGCTTTGTGATAAAATTCTCATCATGGCAGAAAACGGCTGTGCTTTTGGCAAGCCCGCAGAACTCATTCGCACTTCGCATTTTAGCAAGCTGTTTCCATCAGACACTATAGAATTTGATCCGGAATCAGCATCATTCAAAGTGAACAAATAGCTGGTCTTTAGAATTGCTGTCAATGGCCTATCTTTACTCTAAATAAGATCTCAATTAATGGACAGCATCTTGATCTACGTACTTATAGGGGCCATATTTCTTCTAAGCGGTTATCTGTTAGGAAGTTACATCCGAAGCCTGAAAGCAAGGTCTCAACAATCGGCACTTCAGGAACAGGAAAAGCACCTCTCTTATCAAATTGAGAATTTAAAACAGCTCACAGAGAAGGAAAAAAACGAAAAGGAGACGATCAGGCTTGAAAAAGAACAATTGAGACTCCAGAATACACGCAATGAAGCAGAAATGGAGAATCTAAAGCTGCGTAATAAAGAGCAGCGTGAGGAGATCGAAAAAATACAGGAAAAGTTTACCAAGGAATTTGAAAATCTGGCCAATAAGATCCTGGACGAAAAAAGCAGCAAATTTACCAGGCAGAACAAGGAAAACCTGGAACACATTCTCAATCCATTAAAAGAAAAGATTAAGACTTTTGAAGACAAGGTAGATAAGACCCATAAGGAAAGTATTGATTACCACGCTGCGCTCAGGCAGCAGATTTTGGATCTGAATAAGATGAATGAGCAAATATCCAAGGAGGCCCTCAATCTCACCAGGGCTCTCAAAGGCGACAGCAAGATCAGGGGCAACTGGGGCGAATTGGTATTAGAGAGGGTTCTGGAAAAATCTGGCTTGGAAAAAGACCGCGAATATACCGTGCAGCAGAGCTTTGTGAAGAAAGACGGCAGCAGGCTTCTTCCGGATGTTATCATCAACCTACCGGATGGCAAAAAGATGATCATCGATTCAAAAGTGTCCCTGACGGATTATGAGCGATACGTAAATGCCGAAGAAGAGGAACGGGATATCCACTTAAAAAACCATCTCAGCTCGCTTAAAAGACATATTGAACAACTTTCTTCCAAGAAATACGAGGAGCTGTACGAAATGGAGAGTCCGGACTTTGTACTGATGTTCATACCCATAGAGCCCGCATTTGCCGTAGCGCTTAATTACGATGGTAACCTGTACAACAAAGCTTTCGAGCAGAATATAGTCATTGTTACACCCACTACCCTGCTGGCTACATTGCGGACTATAGACAGTATGTGGAGCAATGATAAACAGCAGCGAAACGCCATTGAAATCGCGAGGCAGGCGGGAGCCTTGTACGACAAGTTCAAAGGTTTCATAGACGACCTCACCAAGGTGGGATCTAAGATGGATGCGGCCAAGGTTGAATATGAAGAGGCCATGAAGAAATTATACCTCGGGCACGGAAACCTGATCAATCGCGTTGAAAAACTCAAAAAAATGGGGGCCAAAGCTAAAAAATCGATCCCCGAACCCATATTGAGGCGATCGGAAGATCAGGATGCGGATGAAGAGCCTTCTGCTCTGAACCTATGATTACTGCGTAATT
>JBPEXP010000271.1:0-1912 GCA_052031475.1 Flavobacteriaceae bacterium
GGTTGTGTTTGTTGAAATTCTAATGTTAGTTTACCCTTTTTTTCCTTATACCTTAACCCATGCCACACGGCATTTTCCAAATAAGGCTGTAACAGCATTGGTGGAATCCTGAATTCTTCGGGATTCAATTTTTTATCCACGACAATCGAATAGCTGAATTTTTCAGGAAAACGGGAATGTTCCAGTTTCAGGTACTTGGTAAGTACTTCAATCTCCTGAGAAAGCGGGATAAAGTCAGCTTCCGAATGTTCTAACACTGCACGCATTAAACCTGAGAAATCAGTGAGGTAGGCGTTAGCCTTGCGCTCGTCATTCTGGGCAATATAGTGGTTAACCGAATTCAGGGCATTAAAGATAAAATGCGGATTCATCTGTGTCCTGAGCGACTTTAAAGCAAGCAGGTTATTCGCCAACTTCTGTTGCCTTGTACTCCGGTAGAAGAAATAGGCCAAAAGAGCTGTGAGGGCTAGGACAATTATTAAGCTATATATAATCCAGCGCTGCCGTTTATTGCTTTCGCCGATCAGTTGTTGTTCAGCTATGGCCAAATCGTAGCGGCTCTGTGATAATTGACGTTCCCGCTCCAAGCCCATAATCCGGTTTTGCTGGTTGATAATATCCAAATTCAATTTTGTGGCCTGTGCTATCTGCTGCTCCTTTCTCGCATAAATGGTATCAACCAGCTGCACATATTGCCTGTACGATTCCAGGGCCCTGGTATAATCTCCTTTTTTGCGATAAACCTCCGAAAGTGCCCGGGTTGCGTCCTTTTGAACTTCCAGATCTGCTTCCGCCCCGGCTTGTTCAAGGCTCTCTTCAAGGTAATTAATTGCCTGGTCGTAATCCTCCTGGGCGGCATAAGCATCTGCAATCTTGTAATTGATGCTTTGTGTACTAACAGTATCTACCTGATTTACCTGTGGTCTTTGGAGATTCATTTGAACATCGGCCTGTGGTTGGCTCCCTAGCTGGTCCAGCGATTCCTTCCGTAAGCTTATTTCTTCGTCACGCCGGTTTTTCTTTTTATAGAAGTCCGCTACTTTTTCGCGCTCCCTTACCGCTTGGGCCGGGGGTAGATTTTTTGATGATTCCAGGGTATTCTCATAATACACGGAGGCGGGTTCTTCCTGGTTATCGCTTTCATAAGCAAGGGCAATCTTTGAATTTAGACTTGAAATTTTGGGGCCAATTCGGTTTTGATTGGCTATGCTTAGGCCTTTTTGATAATTTGAAATTGCCGCGTTGAAGTCACCAAGCCCGAAATGAGCATCTCCAAGGCCTTCATAAACCTCGATCTCGCGGTAAGGAACTTCATAATTTTTATCCTGTAAGAAGGAGAATAATTTGCGTGCTTTATCGAAATTCTGATTTTGGAGATAGGATTGTCCCAAAATAATCCCGGTGCTGTTTTTTCCGTCTATCTTATACCCTTCTTCCAGATTGGAAACAGCCAGATCTACTTGCCCATGGTAGAGATATAATTTACCTAAATCCACAAGTGATTTTGCCCACAAGTCCTGGTTATTAGCAGCAGTGATCAATGACATAGACTCCGCAATAAATTCCAGGCTTTTTTCTATATCGGTCCTCGCATATGCCGCAGCAGAATCCAGGTACATGGCATGAAGTCCAGCCGTGTCGGCCCTTGCAGCTGCCCTTCCTACAGACTCTTCACTTTCCTGGGCATAAATCACGCCTGTGAAGGTGAAGAATATACATGCTAATACTATGTTGAATTTCAGTTTCATCAGTGTAAACTTAGGGCATTTTAGCGGCATTAAAAAATTCAATCCCTCCTTGTAAGCCCTTTATTTATAGGCATTTAAGCCTTTTAAGTCTCCAAAGCGCAAGTTCCCTAAACGAAAGGGGTGTTTTACTCATTTCAGCTTTTAATCCCCCCAAATGACCTTTA
>JBPEXP010000272.1:0-2383 GCA_052031475.1 Flavobacteriaceae bacterium
GTCGTAAATAGTGAAGTTGCTCGGGTAGCCAAGTTTGGGTCCGTCTGACCTTAATAATCTTGCAAAAACCGAGTGGAAGGTACCCATCCATAAATTCTTTGCTTCGGATCCTCCCACCAGATCAGCGATCCGCTGCTTCATTTCACGAGCCGCTTTGTTGGTAAAGGTCAGTGCCAGAATATTAAAGGCATCCACCCCCTGCTCCATCAGGTAGGCAATGCGATAAGTGAGTACTCTTGTTTTTCCGGAACCTGCGCCTGCTATGACCATCAGGGGGCCATCCTTATGTTTTACAGGGGCGAGTTGGGCATCATTAAGGTCTTTTAGAAAATCCTTCAAATCATTCGACATTTACCGCGTGAATTTAGCCATATTTCGCCTCATCCAAAAGCAGTAAACCAATTATTCTGAACATTGTTAAGTCCAGTTTTATTCAATTTGAATATCTTTAAAACTTGTTTTAAAATCATGAGATTCTTTTTAGCCAATCCTCTTCTATTACTGATCGTATTATCCAATGGCCTCGCATTTTCGCAAATCAGGAAGGCCGGGCCCGTGATCGAAAACTACGGTGCGGTTTGGGAGGTTGAGGACCAGGACTTCAGTACAGATCCGGACGTAAACTACAAAGCAGTCTTTGATGTCATGTCCAGCCCTGAGTCGCACGCCGCAGTGAATCCATCAATAGAGACGGTAGCCCGGTACCTCAATATGCATGCCCAAAACGGCGTTCCCAGGGATCATATTAAAGCCGCCCTGGTTATTCACAACAAGGCATCCAAAGACATCATGAATCAGGAAGCCTACCGTGAACGATATGGTGTGGAAAATCCTAATCACGACCTAATTAAGGCGCTTGCCCAGGCGGGAGTGGAGATTGTATTTTGCGGACAGTCTTCCCATTCCAGGGAAATAGGAAAAGAAAAGATCATACCAGAAGTACAACTTTCACTATCGGCCATGACCGCCCTGATCCAACTTCAGGACCGCGGTTACAGGCTCATAAAATTCTAATTTGATGAAATATTTTTTACCCGTTACTCTTATATTTTTCAGCGCTGTCATCAGTGCGCAACAAAAACTCCCGGAATCCGATTATCAGGATGTTGAGTCCAAAGTGATCGATTGGCGCAGGGATATTCACCAATATCCTGAACTTTCCAATCGCGAATTCAAGACGGCCGAAAAAGTGGCCAACCACCTGAGATCTCTGGGGATGGAGGTGGAAACGGGTATTGCTCATACAGGCGTTGTAGGCCTTCTAAAAGGCGACCTGCCCGGCAAGGTGGTAGCCCTTCGCGCCGATATGGACGCACTTCCGGTAACCGAGAGAAATGACCTTCCATTTCGATCCCAGGTAAGCACTGAATTTTTAGGCGAACAGACCGGAGTTATGCATGCCTGTGGCCATGATACACATACGGCCATCCTGATGGGTGTAGCCGAAGTGCTCAGTAAGAATAAGGATAAGATTAAGGGTACGGTCAAGTTTATTTTCCAGCCTGCTGAAGAAGGCCCTCCGCCCGGGGAAAAAGGCGGGGCCCTGATGATGATCGAAGAAGGCGTGCTTGAAAATCCAAAGGTTGATGCGATCTTCGGCCTGCATATTAATTCCCAGACACCTGTTGGAATTATTGCCTACAAACCGGGAGGAGCTATGGCTGCTGCCCAGAGGTTTGTTATAAAAGTGGAAGGCAAACAAACACATGGCTCCCAGCCGTGGGGAGGTGTGGATCCTATCCTTATCAGTGCCAAGATCATAGATGGACTCCAAAGTATTATAAGCAGGGAATCTGACCTGACCAATGAAGCCGCTGTGATTTCAGTGGGCAAGATCAGTGCCGGTGTTCGATTTAATATCATCCCGGAATCTGCCGAAATGATCGGTACGATCCGCACCCTGGATTACGATATGCAGAAACATATCAACCGCAGGATGGAGGAGATAGCCCCTGCCATTGCCCGGGCCTATGGCGGAAACGCAACGGTGGAAATTACTTCAAGCACGGATATTACCCATAATGATCCTGCGCTGGTAGAACAGATGCTCCCCAGCCTGATACATGCGGCAGGGCCGGATCATGTAGTACTTCACAAGGCCAGGACGGGCGCAGAAGACTTCTCCTATTTTCAAAGAGAAGTGCCCGGTTTCTATTTCTTCCTCGGTGGGATGACCCCCGGGAATACAGAGTCATTTCCCCATCATACACCTGATTTTATGATTGACGAGAGCGGTTTGATCCTGGGCGTAAAAGCACTCACCCAGTTAAGCCTGGATTACCTGGATCAGGGTTGATCAGGACTACAGTCCGGAAAAGACTTACGTAAAATAAGCGATCGACATAGCTGAAAAAAGTATATTTTTGGGGCCGATTTGAACAGT
>JBPEXP010000273.1:0-4719 GCA_052031475.1 Flavobacteriaceae bacterium
CCCAAAAAAAAATCCCCATCCTCCTTAGAATGAGAATTAAAGATATTTGATGGGAAATTCATAAAGCCGTTTAGGTGATTTTCTTAAAAATAATACAGGCATTATGGCCACCGAATCCAAAGGTATTGCTCATGGCCACATTCACTTCGCGTTCCTGGGCTTTGTTTAGGGTTAAATTGAGTTTAGGGTCTATATTTTCGTCTACTGTGGTATGGTTGATCGTTGGGGGAACAATCCCGTGTTCAATAGCCAGGATTGAGGCGATTGCCTCAATAGCCCCTGCTGCTCCCAAGAGGTGACCGGTCATAGACTTGGTTGAGTTAATATTGATATCGTTGGCATGGTCGCCAAACACCTGGGATATCGCCTTTAATTCGGCAACATCTCCCAGAGGTGTAGAGGTCCCGTGCGTGTTAATAGTATCTACTTCCTCGGGCTTCATCCCGGCGTCATTGAGGCAATTTTCCATTACCCGTACAACACCAATCCCATCGGGATGAGGAGCTGTCATATGGTGTGCGTCGCTAGAGAGGCCTCCTCCCGCTACTTCCGCGTAGATCTTGGCACCCCTGGCTTTGGCGTGTTCGTATTCTTCCAGGATCAATGCACCGGCTCCTTCACCCAACACAAATCCATCTCTGGTAGCGTCGAAGGGACGTGATGCTGTTTCCGGGCTTTCATTACGTGTAGATAGGGCATGCATGGCATTAAATCCTCCCATCCCTGCTATAGTTACTGCTGCCTCACTACCGCCGGTAACTACCACATCGCAATGGCCCAAACGGATATAATTTAAAGCGTCTATCATAGCATTTGCCGAAGAGGCACAGGCCGAAACCGTGGTATAGTTGGGGCCCATAAAGCCGTACTTGATGGAGATATTACCTGGGGCAATATCAGCGATCATTTTTGGGATAAAGAAGGGATTAAAACGCGGTGTACCGTCACCCTGGGCGTAATTTAAAACCTCCGATTGAAAAGTCTCCAGGCCCCCAATTCCGGCTCCCCAGATAACTCCCACCCTGAATTTATCAATAGCTTCAAGGTTCAGTCCCGAATCTTCAATAGCTTCCTGGGATGACACAAGGGCGTACTGGGCAAATTTGTCCAATTTGCGCACTTCCTTCCGGTCAAAATGTGCTAAAGGATCGTAACCTTTGAGTTCACAGGCAAATTTGGTCTTGAACTTTTCCGTATCGAAATAGGTAATTGGGGCGCAGCCACTCTTGCCTGTCCGAAGCCCTTCCCAATACTCTTCAACCGTGTTGCCGATAGGTGTAAGTGCACCCAGGCCTGTGACTACTACGCGTTTTAACTGCATAGAACCTGATTTATTTCAGATAATCCCATGGGAAATTAAAAAAAATTATCCACGCAGGAAGATTACCGCGTGGATAATTGTAAATCTTTATTAAAAAGGCACTCTTTTACTTGGCTTCCTCGATATAAGTTATAGCCTGGCCTACAGTTGCGATGTTCTCCGCCTGGTCATCAGGGATTTGAATATCGAATTCCTTTTCAAATTCCATGATCAATTCAACGGTATCTAGGGAATCGGCTCCCAGGTCGTTAGTAAAGCTAGCTTCTGCAACAACTTCATTCTCATCAACACCCAATTTATCAACGATGATAGCTTTTACTCTTGATGCAATGTCTGACATAATTAATTTGGTTTTAAATTTAAATCGATGGCAAAAATAAAAAACTTTGGGCGAAATTACTCATTGCGCCCAATTTTGTCCCGTAATATAAACAATTTAGGCCTTAGAATATTACTTTAGCCCAATATTTATGGGGCAACTACAGAAATGCTCAATATGAAGAAAATTGTACTGTTTGCATCGGGTTCGGGCTCTAATGTGGAGGCAATTGCGAAATATTTCCAAGAACATCCCGGGATTGCCGTATCGGCTGTGCTTACCAATAAGAAAGATGCCCCGGTGAGAGAAAGGTGCGAGCGATTGGGTATTGAATCCTTTTACTTCGACCGGGACGCCCTATACAAAAACAGCCTGGTAATCGATATCCTTAAAAGTATTGATCCCGAATTAATAGTACTTGCAGGGTTCCTGTGGAAAATTCCATCAAATCTCATCGAGGCATTCCCTGATAAAATTGTGAATATCCACCCCGCACTACTACCTAAATATGGAGGCAAAGGCATGTACGGTATGCATGTGCACAAGGCGGTTAAGGATAACGGGGATACTGAAAGCGGTATCACCATACACTACGTGAACCCTAAATACGATGACGGGCAGATTATCTTCCAAGCTACAACACCGCTTTCAGAAGAAGATAAACCGGAAGATATTGCGAAAAAAGTTCAGGTTTTGGAGCATCGCCATTACCCCAGGACTATTGAAAAACTCCTTACACCATAATGGCCAAACAGAAATTCTACGTCGTCTGGAAGGGAAAAGAACCCGGAATTTATACTTCCTGGGAAGAATGTAAGCAACAGATAGAAGGTGTTAAAGGTGCCCAGTATAAGGCCTTCCCCGATAAGGAATCTGCCGAAAAAGCCTTCGATGGCAATTATCTGGAATACAAAGGCAAGAAAGGAACCTCCCCCTCACTTTCTTCGGCAGAATTACTGGCCATCGGGAACCCAAATTACCATTCCATAGCTGTAGATGCTGCCTCGGGTGGCAATCCGGGGATAATGGAATACCAGGGTGTAGATACTAAAACCAAAAAGGTGCTCTTTAAACAGGGGCCATTTAAAGAGGGTACGAATAATGTGGGTGAATTCCTGGCCATAGTCCACGGCCTTGCTTTTTTAAAGAAGAAGAAAAGCGACCGCATCCTGTATTCTGATTCACGAACGGCCATAAGTTGGGTGCGAAAGAAGAAATGTAATACCAAGTTAGAAGAGACTGCCCAAAACCGTGAAATTTTTGAGTTGATCACAAGGGCAGAGCAATGGTTGAAATCTAATTCTTATAACACCCCGATTGTGAAGTGGGAAACGAAAGCATGGGGGGAAATTCCGGCAGATTTTGGAAGAAAATAAACCACCTCTTCAATCCCTCTGGAATTATGATTCTCAGGACATACAAAAGTGTATATTTGCAGCAAATTTCAGAGGTAGATGGGGAAATTACTAATTGTGGGCACTCTGGCTTTCGATGCCATTGAAACCCCTTTTGGAAAAACTGACAAAATTCTCGGTGGGGCGGCTACTTTTATCGGGCTGGCCGCATCGCAATTCGACGTAGATTCGGCAATTGTCTCCGTGGTCGGTGATGATTTTCCAACTACTTATCTCGATCTGCTTACCGACCAGGGTATAGACCTGAGCGGAGTGGAAATTGTTCCCGGTGGAAAAACCTTTTTCTGGAGCGGACGTTACCATAACGATTTGAATACAAGGGATACCCTCGTAACCGAATTAAACGTACTGGCCGATTTTAATCCGGTAGTACCCCAAAATTACCTGGATGCCGATGTGGTTATGTTGGGCAACCTCCATCCCGATGTGCAGATGAAAGTTATTGAACAGGTTGGCGACAGACCGAAACTTATTGTGCTGGATACAATGAACTTCTGGATGGACAATACCCTGGATACCTTAATGGAAGTAATAGCCAAGGTTGATGTTATTACCATCAACGACGAGGAGGCAAGGCAACTTACACATGAATACTCACTGGTAAAAGCTGCGGCCAAGATCCACGAGATGGGACCAAAATACATTGTGATAAAAAAAGGTGAACACGGGGCCTTACTGTTTAACCATAGCAATATATTCTTTGCCCCTGCCCTCCCTCTGGAAGAAGTATTTGACCCAACCGGTGCAGGTGACACCTTTGCCGGAGGTTTTGTCGGTTATCTCACACAATCTAAGAACCTCTCTTTTGAGAATTTGCGAAACGCAGTAATCCACGGGTCTAACCTGGCCTCTTTTTGTGTGGAGCGTTTCGGCACTGAACGCATGTTGGACCTGGACGAGGAGGAAGTTGCCGCCAGGTTACAGGAATTCAAGCAATTGACACAATTTGATATCGAACTGCAATAACTCCGAATCATGAGTGACACCATCAAACACGAATGCGGTCTCTCACTTATCCGATTGCTTAAGCCCCTTTCCCATTACCGTGAAAAATACGGTTCTGCTTTCTACGGGGTAGATAAGATGTACCTCATGATGGAAAAGCAGCATAACCGCGGTCAGGACGGCGCCGGTTTTGCAAGTATCAAATTAGACATGACCCCGGGAGAGCGCTTTATGAGCCGGGTACGTTCTGTGGAACCCCATCCGATACAACACATATTTGACCAGATCCATACGCGTATTAATGACAAGCTACGCCAAAATTTGGACCACGTTGACGATATGGGCTGGCTTAAAAAGAATATCCCTTACGTAGGTGAATTAATGATGGGCCACGTGCGCTACGGCACCTTTGGGAAAAATAACCTTGAAAACGTACACCCTTTTATTAGGCAGAACAATTGGATGCATCGAAACCTCATTGTAGCAGGGAATTTCAATATGACCAATGTTAACGAATTGTTCGACAACCTGGTGCAACTGGGTCAGCACCCGAAGGAGATGGTAGATACCGTCACAGTCATGGAAAAAATCGGGCATTTCCTAGATGATGCTGTAGCCAAGTTATATAAGGACATCAAAAAACAGGGCCATAGTAAAATTGAAGCTTCCCCTCTAATCGCTGAACGTTTGAATCTGGTAAAGATCTTAAAGAAAGCAGC
>JBPEXP010000274.1:0-3189 GCA_052031475.1 Flavobacteriaceae bacterium
GAGCCTGCTCCCGCAGCGTCTTTCAGAAAATCATTGTTTCTGAGGTCACTTTTAAAGGTGTTAAGATTCTGAATGCGCAAAACTATGGATGCATCTTCCGGTATGTACTTCAATAAGGGATATTGATTGCTTTTTTGATAATCGCATGATGAAAGCAAGATCAACATGATAACTAAAAGATTCCAAGGGCGCATATGCAGATTTTGGGCAAATTTATACATTAAACCTAATGGGGTTCATGCAAGAGTTCTTATTCTCTGTCAGAATTCTATTTTTAGCTGTTCGGGAAGCAATCTGAAACTCTTCCTGTGATATGGGGTAACCCCATATCTTTTGATGGCTTCCCTGTGTTCCGAAGTTGGATATCCTTTGTTCTTTTTCCAATTGTACATGGGATATTCTTCATGTAATTGTTCCATGTATTGATCGCGATAAGTCTTAGCGAGAACAGAAGCTGCTGCTATATGAAGATATTTACTATCGCCCTTAATGATGCATTTATGAGGAATGGTACCGTAAGCTTTAAATCGATTGCCATCTACCAGAATAAATTGAGGTTGCTGATCTAGTTTAGACAACGATCTGTGCATAGCGAGAATAGAGGCGTTTAAAATATTTATCTGATCGATGGTCTCTGGAAAAATGTGTGCTACGGCACAGGCCTGAGCGTTTGATTCTATGATTTTTCTTAGCAAAAATCTCTTTTCATGGGATAGTTGTTTGGAATCGTTAAGATTGTGGTCCTGAAAATCCGGAGGCAATATCACTGCCGCAGCGGTCACGGGCCCGGCCAGACAGCCACGGCCGGCTTCATCAGTACCTGCTTCTATAAAAGTGCTATAAGAATTGAGCAGCAATGGATCATTGGTTTAAACGAAGATAGTCTTAGAAACAAAGAATTCAAAGCTACCTATTTCACAAGGCCTGGTCTGGCAAACTTTCACATGAAGTTAGGAACAAAAAATTTACCTTTGCCTGAGTAAGTTAATAGCATGAAATATCTTTCCCTGCTGCTCCTGGCGTTCTTCGCACTTCCCACATTTGCCCAGGACAGCCTGCCTCCTGCGCCCCAGATTGATACGACCCGGATCAAGAAAAAGGCGGAGAAAAGATCATCAGATCCCACAGACGAGGAATCGTTGGGCATAGAAGACTACAAGATCATTTCGCATAATAGGGATACTACCTATTTAGATACTACACTTAGTATCCAAAAAGAATATCGGCATAATTATATCAGAAAGGATGATTTTGAGCTTATGCCCTTTTCCAATGTGGGCAAACCCTACAACCATCTCGGGATGGATTTTGAACGCTCCGGACTTTACCCCTCCATCGGAGCCAGGGCCAAACATTTCAACTACATGGAAAAGGAAGACATCAAATATTATCATGTGGCTACACCCATGACAGAATTATTCTTCAAAACGATCATGGAGCAAGGGCAGTTGCTCGATGCCACCGTGGCTATCAATACTTCCAGACGATTTAATTTCTCCCTGGCCTATAAAGGATTTCGTTCCCTGGGCAAGTATGCTTTTGATCAGGCCCAATCCGGTAATTTCAGGACTACAGCAAATTATATTTCTCCGAACAACAGGTACCGGTTGATGGCACACATTACCAACCAGCAAATTGAGCACGAACAAAACGGCGGTATCTCGCAAAAAGAGCTGCAGTTTGAATCCGGTGATCCAGAATTCAAAGACCGGTCCAGGCTGGATGTATTTTTTAGGGATGCGAACAGTAAATTGGTTGGCATCCGCTATTACCTGGATCATCAATACCAGCTTTTACGCAGTAAGCGCGATAGTACTGCCCAGCCCAAGACTTCATTGTCCTTTGGTCACCGCTTTGAGTATGAAACCAAGTTCTATCAGTTTGAACAAGAGGCGCAAAACGATTATTTCGGGGATGCCATACTGACACCTATCGAAGACAAGGCCCGATTAAAGACCATGTTCAACCAGGTGAACACTACATTTTCTAATAAGACCCTGGGCAATCTTACAGCATTTGTCAATTTATACAATTACAATTATTTCTTTAACAGTGTTTTGATCACCCCGGATGACGTTATACCCAATCAAATTAAAGGAGAGGAGATCAGCTTAGGCGGTCTCTATGAAAAACGGATAGGAAATTTTGATGTAAAAGGAAATCTGGCCTACACCATAAGTGGGGAATTAACAGATAACCTGCTTGACGCCAGTGCCGGTTATCAGATTGGTGAGAATCACCGGATCACGGCAGGCATCCACATTTCATCCAGGCTGCCTGATTTTAATTTTCTGTTATACCAGAGTGATTACGAAAATTTTAATTGGTACAACCTGGACAGTTTTGACAAAGAGCGGGTATACAGTCTGCGTTTTAATCTTGAGTCGCAGTTGTGGGGCAATGTATCGGCTAAATACAGCACCTTGGACAATTACACCTACTTTGCTTCTACGGCTACCCAGGAGGAGATTGATGCGGACCAGGAGAATGCTTTTGTACGGCCTTTTCAGGAAGGCAATAGTGTAAACCTTTTAAAAATCAAGTATCAGAAAGAATTGCGATGGAGAAAGTGGGCGCTCAATAACACGCTGATGTATCAAACTGTGTCACAGAGCAGTGATGTATTGAACTTACCGGCTTTTGTAACTCGCAATACCTTATATTATTCCGATGAGATCTTTAAAAAAGCCATGTTTATACAGACCGGTGTTACCTTTAAGTATTTTACGGCTTATAATATGAATGCTTACAGCCCTCTTCTGGGTGAATTTTATGTTCAGAATAATGAAGAGTTGGGGAACTTTCCCATGCTCGATTACTTCATCAACGCCAAAGTCCGTACGATGAGGATCTATTTTAAACTGGAGCATATCAACTCGGCATGGACCGGTTATAATTTCTATGCGGCCCCGAATTATCCCTACAGGGATTTTGTCATCCGCTTCGGGCTGGTCTGGAATTTCTTCTCATAGCATTGATAATCAACATTTAAAGAGATTCTATCTGTCAATAAAGGCATGAATTCTTGATAACCGCTAATAATTTTTTCATGCGGGTGTTGTGCATGCAAAAAATACGCTCTATATTTGCAGCCGCTTTGCGAGTAAGCAGGGCGCAGAAAAGGGAGTTACGGTATACCTTTTTGGTAGAAAGAAGCCGTAATTTTTTTGACTTAAGGTGAGTAAACAG
>JBPEXP010000275.1:0-2159 GCA_052031475.1 Flavobacteriaceae bacterium
TACGGTCTGCCCAATGTATTGCCCGAAAGAGCTCTGAATTGGTCTGGCAGATTGGTGAGGAAAGAAGGGAGCTCTTCGGAGATCAGCATGGTCCCTGAAAAAAAATCCAAGCTTATAACCATGGCTTCCATTTCTGTCAATGAATTTGGGGATATTCATGGAAAAACCAGGATGCAGCAAACCGGCCAGTACGCTCTTTCTTTCAGGAACAGCTATAACAGTTCGGATGAAGATGCCTATTTGGAGAATATGGAAACAAAATTTGGAGGGATAGAAATCGCCGACTACGAACTAAAGAATAGGGAATTATTGGGTAAACCGATCGTAGAGATTTGTGAATTCAATAAAGAAAGTCAGTGCGAACTGATAGGAAATAAAATGTACCTGACACCCATGTTGTTCTATGCAGTTCATGAGAATCCCTTTAAACTCGAAAAAAGGGAATATCCTATAAACTTTACTTTTCCCAGGCAAAACAAATATGTGATCAATATTGAAATACCGGAAGGATTCACCGTGGAGTCTGTGCCCGAGAACACAGTGCTTCAATTGCCTCAGAATCTGGGTGCTTTTAAATATATGATCAAGAAAGGCCAAAATCAACTGCAACTTGTCGTATCTTCGGAGATCAACAGGGCAGTGATCCCTGCAGACTACTATGATCTCTTAAAAGAGTATTATTCTAAACTTTTGACCAAAGAAGCAGAAAAAGTAGTCCTTGTAAAAACTTGATCAAATGGACTTAAAAGGGGCTCAGGCAGAGGTTGATCGATGGATCAAAGAACACGGAGTCCGCTATTTTAACGAGCTTACCAACATGGCCCAACTCACCGAAGAGGTGGGTGAAGTGGCGCGTATTATTGCCAGGAGATACGGTGAACAAAGTGAAAAGGAGTCGGATAAGGAAAAAGATCTGGGCGAAGAACTGGCCGATGTGATCTTTGTAGTTCTCTGTCTTGCCAATCAATGCGGTGTGGACATCCAGGAGGCATTTGATCGCAAGCTCAGCAAGAAGACCAAGCGCGATCGATTGAGACACCAGAACAATCAAAAGCTCAAATAATGCTATCTTTGGCCTCCTGAGGAAATGGGTTCATAAATCCTTTCCCGGGCAGTAATCAACGGCTAATTTTCTTTGCATTGAGGGTACATCTAAGCGCTTCTTTTACAGATCCTTTTCAAGCCAGCGTACAAATTACAGGTTCTAAAAGCGAATCTAACAGGATGCTGCTGCTGCAAGCGATCTATCCCAACATCAGTATCGAGAATCTTTCAAATTCAGACGACAGCCAGCTGATGCAAAAAGGTGTGCAGGCCAGGCAAGGAACCGTGGATATCCATCATGCCGGCACGGCCATGAGATTCTTAACGGCTTATTTCGCATCGCTGGAGGGTGCTGATATACTGCTAACAGGCTCGGAAAGGATGCAGCAAAGGCCCATTCGCCTGCTTGTGGATGCGCTAACCCAACTGGGAGCAGATATTCAATATACCGCCGAGCAGGGTTTTCCACCTCTTCGGATAAAAGGGAAAAAGCTCAGTAAACAAAAAGTTTCCTTGCCCGCCGATGTGAGCAGTCAGTACATTTCCGCACTTTTATTGATCGCCCCGAAACTTCAGAATGGCCTGGAATTGGAATTAATTGGCCGGATCACATCCATTCCCTATATCCGGATGACCTGCTCACTTCTTTCCGAACTGGGTATAGAGAATAGCTTTGAAGGCAACAGCATCCGGGTAAAGCCTAAAAAGCAGGTGGCGAACACCAGCTTAGTGGTAGAATCAGACTGGAGTTCAGCTTCCTATTTCTACAGCCTGGCCGCCATGTCCCCAAAGGGTACTGAATTAAGGCTGTCATCCTATAAAAGCAGCAGCCTTCAGGGAGATAGTGTTCTGCAAGAGATATATCGTTTTTTTGGGGTTGAAACTGAGTTTAACGGCCAAAGTGCAGTGCTTCGCAAAATATCTGAGACCCATGCAGGCCCTTTTCGCTATGATTTGATCCAGGCACCCGATCTGGCACAGACTATTGCGGTTACTTGCTTGGGACTAGGAGTGGGATGCGAACTCAGCGGGCTCCACACCTTGAAGATCAAGGAAACTGACCGACTGGAGGCAATGAAGACAGAATTGAGCAAATTAGGTGCAGATATACAAGT
>JBPEXP010000276.1:0-5757 GCA_052031475.1 Flavobacteriaceae bacterium
TAAAGACCAATCACGACAGTTCAGGAGGGATTATCCTCAGGTCCAAAGAAGGCGTAAAATGGTCCAAAATTCAGAAAAAACTTAAGAAACGGTTATCTGTTAGCTACTATAAAATTTCACGGGAATGGCAATACAAGTTCATTAAGCCTTGTATTATAGTGGAAAAGTTATTACTTGATAAGGAAGGAAATATCCCAGCTGATATAAAAGTTCACGTGATATCGGGAAAAGTTGAAATGATACAAATGGATGTGGGAAGGGGTACTCCCGGGCATTTTAGAAATTGGTATTCTCCGGAGTGGGAACTCCTGCCCATGAAATGGAGCTCGAAATTATCAAGCGGCCGATTGACGGATCCCAAAAACGTTCCTGTGCCAAAACCAAAGAATCTGGATTTAATTCTAGAACTCAGTGTAAAGCTCGCCACTCCCTTCCAATATGCCAGGATAGACTGGTACGACCTGGAGACCAGAATTTATTTCGGTGAAGTTACCTTTCATCACGATGGTGGTCTCAGGCCCATTCTTCCAGTAGAATGGGATCTGGCCCTGGGCGCCAAACTGGATTTGAGCAAAATACGGGTGGAAAACTCAACATCTTAAGTTGGCCTATCAGGTTAGATTGATTCATAAGGCCATCGCGCAGATCAGTTGATAAATGAACTGGCAAATAGAATACCAAAATCTCCGGCTAAACAGGCACTACAGGTAAGTGTAGTACTTTTTATCTGATAGAAAGAGCAACCAAAATATATGTGTAGATAAAAAATCGCCTAAATCATTTTCATTTTAGACCTGAATGGTGATTTTTGCAAAAAACCTGATGAGGCATATCATTTAGTACTTTCATCCGTTAGAGTAAGGATGCTAAGTACATTGAAACACTAAGATAAACTGACCTTAAATTTAAATATGAAAAAAATATATACCATCGCTTTGAACGCCAGCATAGACGCCGGTAAGGAGATCTTAAAAATCTACGAAGATGCTGATGACTTTGAAATCAAAAGCAAGCAGGATAACTCACCGTTAACCGTTGCAGACCAGGCATCCAATGCGGTGATCAACAGGTATTTGAAAGAAACCGACTACCCGCTGATCAGCGAGGAAAACAAACAAATTGATTACGATTCCCGAAAAAACTGGGATCTATGCTGGATTGTTGATCCATTGGACGGCACTAAGGAATTCATCAAAAAAAATGGCGAGTTCACCGTAAATATTGCCCTCTGTGAGAAGGGAAGGCCTATCTTTGGCGTCATCTACGTACCTGTTAGCAGAGAGCTTTATTACGCGGATGTGACCGACAAAAAGGCTTATAAGACGGTACTTGATAAGGATCATAATGTTATGAACGGCCTATGGAATGCAGAAGATCAGATTCAACCTTCCCAGTTGACTTCCAAATCATTACGTGTAGTGGGAAGTAGATCACATATGAATCAGGATACGCTTGATTACATAGAATCTGTTGAAAACTCCTATGATGAGGTGGAAATTGTTTCCAAAGGCAGTTCGTTAAAATTTTGCATGGTCGCCGAAGGTATGGCCGATGTGTATCCCAGATTTGCTCCAACCATGGAGTGGGATACGGCTGCCGGACAGGCCATTTGCATGGCAGTGGGCCTCAAAGTAGTTTCCAAGGAAACCGATGACTTGCTGCTTTATAATAAAGAGAATTTGCTGAACCCGTATTTTATTGTACAGCACTGAAATGAGAAACTTGTCCCATAAAAGGCACCTGGCAAAGACCATTACCTGGAGGATCGTGGGTACGGCCGATACGATCGTCCTGTCCTGGATCATTACAGGCAATCCGCTTACCGGACTGAAAATCGGTTTCTCTGAGGTCATCACCAAAATGGTGCTCTACTACCTGCACGAAAGGGCTTGGTTTAATATTGGGGTTAGTGACAGCAAGCGCAGGCACCTGCTTAAAACGGTCACCTGGAGGCTGATCGGCACCCTGGACACCATGTTGCTCTCCTGGTTTATTTCCGGAGACCCGCTTACAGGTGTTAAGATCGGATTTGCAGAGGTAGTGACCAAGATGTTGCTGTATTACCTGCACGAACGCGCCTGGTACCGCATCAACTTTGGTCTGGACAAACGCATTAGAGCGAAGAAATGGAGAAGAATATTGTAACTCACCAGTACAAACTGGGTGTAGAAGATCGGCGAAAAGCCAATAAGCACCATTCATTTTTGGTCTTTTTTACCGGACTTTCAGGCTCGGGCAAGTCGACTATTGCCAATGCGTTGGAGCAGAAATTACACGATTTACATATCAGCACTTATGTGCTGGATGGCGATAACATCCGAAGAGGCATTAATAGTGACCTGAGCTTCTCGCCCGAGGATCGCTCTGAAAATATCAGGCGCATCGGTGAGATATCCAGGTTGTTCGTAGATGCGGGCATTGTGGTGCTCGCAGCCTTTGTAGCGCCTTATCAAAAAGACAGGAAGTTTATAAAAGACATCGTAGGTGCAGACAATTACGTTGAGGTTTTTGTGAATACCAGCCTTGAAGTATGTGAGTCCAGGGATGTAAAAGGATTATACGCCAAAGCGAGAAAGGGACAGATTAAGGATATGACCGGAATTTCCTCACCATATGAGGCACCGGAGAATCCCGATGTGGAAGTAAGCCATGAAAATTCGGTAGATCAATCTGTTGAACTTATCTTTGCACACATTAAAAATAAACTAAGGCTTAAAGAAAATGAGTAAGTATTTTTTGAGTTATTTGGATGAACTGGAGGCCGAGGCTATTTATGTCCTCAGAGAGGTTTGGGCCCAGTTTCAAAATCCGGTCATCCTCTTTTCCGGGGGTAAAGACTCCATTGTGGTGACCCACCTGGCCAAAAAGGCATTTTACCCGGCAAAGATTCCCTTCGCCCTTATGCACATAGACACCGGCCATAATTTTCCTGAAACCATCAAATTCAGGGACGACCTGATCAAATCCCTGGGTGCCAGGCTCATTGTAGGGTCGGTCCAGGAATCTATAGACAACGGCAGGGTAGCCGAAGAAAAAGGTAAGAACGCTACACGAAACGCTTTGCAAATTACCACCTTACTGGATGCTATTGAGGAGAACCGCATCGATTGTGCCATTGGAGGCGGTCGGCGGGATGAAGAAAAAGCCAGGGCCAAAGAAAGATTCTTTTCCCACAGGGATGATTTTGGTCAGTGGGATCCCAAGAACCAGCGCCCGGAACTCTGGAACCTGTTTAACGGCAAGCATTTTGAAGGAGAGCATTTCAGGGTATTCCCGATCAGTAACTGGACCGAGATGGATGTGTGGAATTACATCAATCGCGAAAAGATCGAAATCCCTTCCCTCTATCTCGCGCACGAAAGAGAAGTGGTTTGGAGGAATAACTCCTGGATCCCTAAGTCTGAATATCTAATCCTTCAGGAGAACGAAGAAGTATGTAAGAGGAAGGTGCGTTTCAGAACCCTGGGTGACATCACCATCACAGGAGGTATAGAGTCCGAGGCAGACACCCTGGAGAAGATCGTTCAGGAGGTTGCGGCCATGAGGCAGACAGAAAGAGGAAACCGCACGGATGACAAGCGCTCAGAAACTGCCATGGAGGACAGGAAAAAACAAGGATACTTTTAAAGAACTAGACTTTTTTATATGGAAATTTCCAGTAACCAATTATTGAGATTTACCACGGCCGGAAGCGTAGATGATGGAAAAAGCACGCTCATTGGGCGACTGCTGTACGATAGTAAGTCCATTTTTGAAGATCAGCTCGAGGCTATTGAAAATACGAGCAAGCAAAAAGGCCATGAAGGTGTAGACCTCGCCCTTTTTACCGACGGATTGCGGGATGAGAGGGAACAAGGTATTACCATTGATGTAGCTTACCGCTACTTTACTACTCCCAAAAGGAAGTTTATCATTGCCGATACCCCCGGCCATATTCAGTATACCAGGAATATGGTAACCGGTGCTTCTACTGCCAATGCTGCCATTATCCTGGTGGATGCCAGGCACGGCGTCATCGAACAGACCAAGAGACATGCCTTTATCGCTTCATTACTCCAGATCCCTCATGTACTGGTATGCGTGAATAAAATGGATTTGGTGGGCTTTAAGGAGGAGGTCTTTGACGAGATCGTATCAGAATTTGAGGAGTTTGCATCAAAAATGCTCATCAAAGACATACGCTACATCCCGATGAGTGCTTTATTGGGGGACAATGTGGTGAACAGGTCCGAAAATATGAGTTGGTATATGAATGCGCCACTGCTGCACACTCTTGAAACACTCCATATCAGTAGTGATATCAACAAGATCGATACCCGATTCCCTGTTCAGACCATCATCAGGCCTCAAAGCGAAGGATTTATAGATTACAGGGGTTATGCGGGCAGGATTGCAGGCGGAATTGTTCGTCAGGGCGATGAAGTTACGGTAATGCCGTCTGGCTTTAATTCAGTGGTCAAATCCATTCAGGGCCCGGCAGGCGAGTTATCGGAGGCATTCGCCCCCATGTCTGTGACCCTGGAGTTGGAAGATGATATAGATATCAGTCGCGGTGATATGATCGTGCGATCGAACAACGTACCCGAAGTTTCCCAGGATATCGAAGTGATGCTTTGCTGGTTGAACAATAGTCCGGCCAAACCCAGGGCCAAGTACACAGTCAGGCATACGACCAACGAGCAAAAGGCTATGATCCGGGAGATCGTCTACAAGATTGACATTAATACACTGGGGAGAAATACGGAAGACAAGCAACTGGAGATGAACGATATTTGCAAGGTCAGGATCCGTACAACCAAACCCCTGATGGTAGATGCCTACAGAGAAAACCGGACAACTGGCAGCATCATTCTGATAGATGATGACACCAATGAAACGGTGGCGGCGGGGATGGTGGTTTAAAGATCTCCTGGTTGTTAGCTGTTATTATATGCTGCAAACCAGGAATATAGATACTATTCGCAGTGGCATATAGGCTGGTGCCTTTAAAGTTAATCTGGATGAAAATCATCTTAGGAATCTATCGGTAAAATGCAGAATAATTCCGGGTCCATTCCCAAAATTTATTGTATAGGTTCTAATCTTGAGTCCTTTGAATGTCTCAGGTATTTGATTGAGAGAGATTGTGCTATACATACCTTGATCACCTTGCCCAGCGGTAAAAGCGACAACGTATCCGATTATTACGATCTCCACGAATACTGTGATGCCCATGGCATAGCTACTTTAGACACGACCAATGTAAACGATGAAAAAACCATTGGACTTCTAAAGGACCAAAAGCCTGATTATCTTTTCACCTTTGGCTGGAGCCAGATTTTCAAAGAGGAATTTATAAGCTGTTTTTCTCAATTTATCATAGGCACACATCCATCTAAACTACCCTATGGGCGGGGTCGTGCCCCATTGCCCTGGACCGTATTGGAGGGACTTGAAGAATCAGCCGTCAGTTTCTTTAAGATTGACCAGGGGGTAGACACGGGGTCGATAATTACCCAACGTCCTTTTAAAATACCTCAACGCGCTTATGTAGAAGAGGTTTATGGCCTGGTGAGTAGGGAACTTGCCAAAGGATTTTATGAACTCTACCAGAAAATCAGCTCCGGGGAGGAAATTAAAAGTTCTCCGCAAAAGGAAGAGGGCGCAACTAATAGAGGTAAAAGATCGCCTGAAGATGGATTGATCTCCTTTAACAGTCCGGTTGAAGAGGTAGATCGTTTGATCCGGGCAGTGTCTCACCCCTATCCCGGCGCCTAT
>JBPEXP010000277.1:0-2402 GCA_052031475.1 Flavobacteriaceae bacterium
AAACAGCATTCCGTTACGCGCATTTCGCGTAGGCATCACACAGTCGAACATATCAATACCCAGGGCGATGTTTTCCAGTATATTCACAGGCGTCCCCACTCCCATCAGATAACGCGGCTTATCTTCCGGCAGGATGTCGCAAACCACCTCGGTCATAGCGTACATTTCTTCAGCAGGTTCGCCAACAGATAGACCCCCAATGGCGTTACCATCGCAGTCTGTACCGGCAATATATTCGGCTGATTCTTTTCTGAGTTCCTTGTAGGTAGAACCCTGGACGATCGGAAAAAACGACTGCGAATAGCTGTAGTGTTCGGGATGGTCCCTCAGGTAGTCCTTACATCTTTCGAGCCAGCGATGGGTGAGCTGCATCGATTTTTTGGCGTAGTCGAAATCGCAGGGATAGGGCGTACACTCGTCAAAGGCCATGATGATATCGGCCCCTATACGGCGCTGAATTTCCATGACCCCTTCTGGGGTAAACATATGGGAGGAGCCGTCTATATGAGACTTGAATTTAACCCCCTCTTCCCTGATCTTTCGGTTTGCAGACAGGGAATATACCTGGTAGCCGCCGCTATCCGTAAGGATATTGCGGTCCCAACCCATGAATTCATGAAGGCCTCCTGCCTGTTCGAGGATGGCCGTTTTGGGCCTGAGGTACAGGTGGTAGGTATTTCCCAGGATGATGTCCGGATCTATATCATTGCGCAATTCCCGCTGGTGCACTCCTTTGACGGATGCTACGGTGCCCACTGGCATGAAAATAGGGGTCCGGATAGTGCCATGGTCTGTCTCTAATGTGCCTGCCCTGGCTTTGGAGGATGGATCTTTATGTTCTAGCTGAAACTTCACAATTAAATAATGTGGCAAATATAGGCATCTGAATACCATCGGATAGCTAAGAAAAAAATAAAGTTCGCACCATCTTCCCCGTTGATAAAATGTAATAAGTAGCCTTGTATAGGCAAAAGATAGGGTTTACTTTTGGCCCATCTTTAAATAGACATCTCTTATGGCCAATAAGCACGAACTTCAAGACCTGGTCATACAGGTCAGGAGGGATATTTTGCGAATGGTACACCATGTGAATTCCGGTCATCCGGGAGGCTCGTTGGGTTGTACAGAATTCTTTGTTTCCCTCTATAATGAGATCATGGAGCTGAAAGAAGGATTTGATATGGATGGAATTGGCGAAGACATCTTTATCCTTTCAAACGGACATATATCACCGGTCTTCTACAGCGTACTTGCCAGAAAAGGATATTTCCCGCTGGAGGAACTCAATACCTTCAGACTGATCAACAGCCGACTGCAGGGACATCCTGCAACCCATGAAGGACTTCCTGGTGTTCGAGTAGCCGCCGGCTCATTGGGCCAGGGAATGTCGGTAGCCGTGGGGGCGGCACTTGCCAAGAAATTAAATAAAGATCCGCATTTGATCTACAGCCTGCACGGAGATGGCGAATTGCAGGAGGGTCAAAATTGGGAGGCCATTATGTTTGCCGCCGGCAAAGGAGTAGATAATCTAATATCCACCATTGACCGGAACGGACAGCAAATAGACGGGGCCACCAAGGATGTCATGCCTCTTGGTGATGTGGGCAAAAAGTTTGAAGCCTTCGGCTGGGATGTCATGCATATAGAAAACGGAAATGACCTGGATCAGGTGATCAGCGGATTGAAAGAGGCAAAAAGCAGAACCGGTAAAGGCAAGCCCGTCTGTATAGTGATGAACACAGAGATGGGCAATGGCGTTGATTTTATGATGCACACCCATGCCTGGCACGGAAAAGCGCCCAACGACGAACAATTAGCCGACGCACTGGCCCAGAATCCAGAGACTTTGGGCGACTATTAACAGCAAAGCATTATGAAAAAATACAAAGACCAGGGTGCACAGGATACCCGAAGCGGCTTTGGGGCCGGGATGACAGAATTAGGAAGAACCAATCCTAAAGTTGTGGCCTTGTGTGCCGATCTGGTAGGCTCTTTGAAAATCCAGGAATTTATTGATGAGAATCCCGAAAGATTTTTCCAGGTAGGGATCGCTGAGGCCAATATGATGGGCATTGCTGCCGGACTAACCATTGGCGGCTACATCCCTTTTACAGGTACTTTTGCCAATTTTTCTACGGGAAGGGTTTATGACCAGATACGGCAATCTATAGCCTATTCCGGGAAAAACGTAAAGATCTGTGCGTCTCACGCCGGTCTTACGCTGGGAGAAGACGGTGCTACCCACCAGATCCTGGAAGATATAGGGCTGATGAAAATGCTGCCCGGAATGACCGTGATCAATCCGTGTGATTACAACCAGACCAAGGCAGCAACTATTGCCATAGCTGATCATGTGGGCCCCGTTTACCTCAGATTTGGTCGTCCTAAAGTCGCCAATTTTA
>JBPEXP010000278.1:0-4972 GCA_052031475.1 Flavobacteriaceae bacterium
AGAGCGGAATAGCAAGTGGTTGTAAGTTGTTGGTTATTGGTTGTTCGTTTATCAACCTAATCCATCAATTTGGTATCGTTTCTTTTATTTAGTCTTGGTGTAAGGGATCAGAAGAATCGAGATAAAATATTGCGAATCGTGGTTTACCAAACCCCGCCCCATGTTCTAAGTTAGTTACTGAATCTGTAAAAAACTTGCATTCTTTCTAAAGCCTGTGCAGCTTTTCCTGATTGAATTGTTGGACATTCTTAGTTTTTTTATGGTTGATTGACCATGAACTAGTGGTTTGGGATATTTCTGAAGTTCATCCTTCCCTAAATTAAAATCACCTAAATTAGATTCAAAACAAACCACATGATAAATCAAATAACCAACCACAGAAATCGATTCTTCGCCATAACCATTATTTTTAGTTTGGCATTTAATTTTCAGAGCTGCCAACAAAAACAGAGTGAAACACAAACATCCGCTGCGGAGGAAATGATCGTTGAGGCTGAAAAACCAGAATACTTTTTGTTGCGGCCCGAAACAGAAAAAGCCTACGGATATTCCCATGCCGTGAAAATAGGAAACAGTATCAAGGTTTCCGGTGCGGTGAGCATGGACAATGAAGGCAATCCAACTGCCGTGGGTGATCTGGAACAACAGATGAAAAACTGTTATGCCGATCTGGAGAAGGTTTTGGCACATTACGACTGCACTTTTGAAGACGTGGTGGTCGAGAATATTTTTACCACAGATATGGCTTCATTTCTTGAGTTGTCTGCCTACCGCGGAGAGATCTACTCCGATCCCTATCCCACCGGCACCTGGCTGGAAGTGGAGGGCCTGGCGCTGCCTGAGTTTATGATTGAGATTGAAATTGAGGCTCACAAGGGTGAATAATTATTGATTATTGATTATTGATTATTGATTATTGATTATTGATTGTTCATTATTGCATACCATCTGAAGTGTTAATTAAGGAGGGATTATTGATCAATAATTAATACAATCTAGTAGTTCCTAACTTCTGGACTATGTTCCAGATTTTTCTGCCATGGAATTCATCAGAACAGATAAGCTCACCAACAGGCAAATGTCACGGTTTCTACAGTTGTGGAACAGCGAGTATCCACAGCAACTAGCCTACACTGAAGTGAAAGAATTGGAAGGGTATTTATCCAAGCTCGGTGATCTCTCACACCTGCTTTTAATACAACAAGGACAAATACTGGGTTGGTATTTTAATTTTTTGCGAAATGAGAAAAGGTGGTTTGTCATGTTGCTAGATCAAAAAATTCAAGGAAAAGGATGGGGTACTGAAGTATTGAAAATTGCCAAAGAAAATAATATTGAACTCAATGGCTGGGTCATTGATAGCGATAATTATCTAAAACAAGATGGTTCTTCTTACAGTTCACCTTTAGGGTTCTACCTCAAAAACGGGTTTGAATTAATACCTGAATGCCGATTGGAAAACGAGAAGCTTTCGGCGGTAAAAATTAAATGGACAAAACATGATCAATGATTAATAAGACTTATAAAAATAAGTACTAAACCATTGATTATCCTATACATGCGATAAATTTACAATCAAAATACATCTGTTTTAACGCATAATTTCGTACCTTATAAAGCTCTTCCCCCCAAGACGGATGCTAGTCCGGTATTCCACTCAAACAACTTAATTAATTATTATGAAACCTTTCAAAAGTGCATTGGTTTTACTAATGCTGCTAGGTCTCTCATGCGAAAAAGCGAACCTGGCGGAATCTGATCTCAATTCATTCGATTTTGATACCACTACCATGGATCAAAAATCAATGAAAGGCACCATGGTACAGTCTACTGCATTGCTTCCATTTCAACCCGCTGGAGCTCTCGGTGGTCCGGGAAACCAATTGAATCCAGGCGATTTTTTTCCACCGACAAAAAAAAGTAAAGCGACTCTCAAACGTGGGTCTGATTATCTTCAATTTAATATCCACACAACCGGCCTTCCGGAGGGTGCCTATACGGTCTGGTGGATCATATTCAACGCACCGGATGAATGTGTTGGCCCTGGCGCCGGAGGAGGAGTCTGTGGTGAGGTTGATCTTTTCGGAGCTTATACTGGCGTAGTTTGGGCAACTGGTAAAGTTGTCAAGGCTAATGGCATTGGTAACTTTAGCGACCGTATTTATATTGGTGAAAATAGGTCAGAAACCGTTATTCTGGGAGAAAATCTGACCTCCCCACTCATGGATCCTGAAAATGCAGAGGTACATTGTGTCGTCAAATATCATGGATTAGCTTCAGCTGACCCGGATGTACTTTATGATCAATTAAATACCTTATTGGGTAATTGTGGAGAAAATGATGGGGCCAATTCATATGACGCCGGTCCTTTCGGCATCCAGTGTTTTGATCCTCAAGTAGCAATTTTTCCAGCTAATTAGTTCATGATTTTTAAACTAAAATGACCGTGGAAATCCTTTCCCGGTCATTTTTATTAGCTGCACGCCTTGCAAAATCATAAATGAAAACGGAACAATCATCCTACCTAATCGCCGGCACGCTAGAATTATTTCGTTAGAAGGCCATGTAAACAATCTCTTAGCCAGGCATCCTTTAACCGGGATCAAAATTCAAAACTTAAGTTCCAAACCTTCCATTATCAATTAGTCCCTCCTCTTTTTTCCTTATTTTTAAGTATATCAAAAAACGAATCAGAGCGTATTTGCTTGTAATATAGCATCTAACATGTTGAGGCGAATTATCTTCTTCTCTATTTTTACAGGAGTCATGATCTCCTGTCAATCCCAAAATAAAAAGCAGGCTGATCAGCAGGTAGGCGGACCATGCGAAGGTTGCGAAGCCTTGTATGAATATGAAGATCAGATCCTGACGAAAACAGATACGCTGCCCGGTTTTGAAGAAAATGAGCCCAAGTTAAAGATCAGCGGCACGGTCTATGAAAAAGACGGCAAGACCCCTGCAGAGAATATCATCCTGTATATTTACCAAACCAACCGAAAGGGCATCTATGAAACCAAAGGAAATGAAAAAGGATGGGCCAGACGCCATGGAATTATCAGGGGTTGGGTAAGGACAAACAATGATGGCAGGTATACTTTTTTCACCTTTAGACCGGGATCCTACCCGGATCGGAGTCAGCCCGAACACATACATATCACCGTAAAGGAAGCAGGTAAAAGTGCTTACTATATTGATGAATTTGTATTTAGCGATGATCCCTTGCTGACTGACCCCATCAGAAATACACTGGATGATCGCGGCGGATCCGGAGTTTTGCAGCCCACCGTCAAAGACGGAATACTTACAGCCCGCAGAGACATCATCCTGGGATTAAATATTCCGGATTATGAGTAAGGCGCTAATTATATCCTCTGCACTGATACTGATATGCTCATTGAGTGGGCTGAGCCAGGCAAACACTACACTTGATACAATTTCGGTCACCGAAATATGCCTGACCAAGAATAAGAACGATGATCGCTTTGCCACTTATTCGCCGGATGGCAAGACAATTCTTTTTGAATCAAACCGAACGGGCAGCTGGCAGGTTTATCGCATGGATGCTGATGGTTCTGATCAGCAGCAGTTAACCAGACACGATAGCAATAACCGCCGACCGTCCTGGCACCCAGAAGGGGAAAAAATTGTATTTGAATCCGATAGGTCCGGTAAGAGCGAGTTGTACCTGTTGGATTTGATCAGTTTGAACGAGAACAGGCTGAGTCGCATAGATAAAGGGGAAACAATGTTTGCCAGTTTCTCGCCTGATGGCGAAATGATCGCAGTTAGTCTGGTAGAGTCTGAAGAAAAGAGCAATATTGTCCTTATGGATCTAAAGGGTATGATTTTTAAGTACCTGACTTCTGAAAATCGCAGGAGTTTCTACCCAAAATGGTCCAAGAACGGCCAGGAGATCCTTTATTTTTCCAGAAAGGATACAGAGAACGAAGCAGATGAAATCTATAGATTAAATCTTGAGACTGGCGAAGAAAAAAGATTGACCCATTCGCCTTATCACAATTTTTGTCCGGCCTGGTCTAAGGACAGCGACAAACTAGTCTTTGTGAGCTCTATGGAAGATATAAGACCCGAAATTTATATCATGGACAGGGATGGTCAAAATCCAATAAGGATAACCTTCAATGAAGACGGCGAAACCCTACCCTGCTGGTCACCCATAGACGAAAAAATCCTGATCACAGCCTATCGGGCTGGTAATTTTGAGATTTGTGAACTGGAACTGGAATTTGGCCAGGACTAATTTTTTCATGTATAAACTATGCTAGGTAATGAGACTTATAATTTCGTTGATTCGCCCGTCCGAACGGCATCAGCCGGGCGGGTTGATTCGTTGATTTGCTTGCCCCCGCCAGAATGACTCTGTCGGGCTGGCGTCCGAATCCGTCTAAGACGGAGAAGGAGGGTTGATTTGATATACACTAAGCTGCAATTCAATCTGCCATCAATTATTACTTCTCAATCTATGCCTTTGGCGCTAGAACAACTTTCCATTTTCAACTTTCAATTTTCAATTATCAATTAGTGCTGCGTTTCAGTTTTTTGGTACTTTAAGAACTTAGTAATTTGTCACCATAATAATAAGGCAAGACACAAAAATCAAAAATATATGACCTCCATGAAGAAACTTTTGCCCTTGCTAATTAGTACCTTTTCTATGAATTTAGTGGATGCTCAGGGTATCATCGAGCCAGTAGAGGGATATACCCCACAGATAGGAATCATGGTAGATATGCTGGAAGAATTAAAAGAGCTAATCACCCAAGATGTGAAGGATCTGAACCAAGAGCAAACCGATTTTATGTTCGATGATCAGGCTAACAGCATAGGGGTCATGATCATGCATATTGCAGCTACCGAAGCCTATTTTCAGGTAGAGACCCTGGAAGGACGCAACTGGACGGAGGAAGAAGCAGCATTCTGGAGCATTGGCGGCGGTTTAGGAGACGAATCT
>JBPEXP010000279.1:0-1828 GCA_052031475.1 Flavobacteriaceae bacterium
TATTACATACACAAGGCCGTTAAAATGCTGGATAAGATCCTGAGGCGCATGCAGCGCTTCCAGAGAAAGAGCCATATCATTTTACCCAGATTGGAAAAGGCTGATCAATTGCTGGTTTCTCATGAACCTTTTGATGTAGTTTGAGTTGGGTCTGCGATTATTTATAGATGTGCAACGTCCTGCCTGGCCTGTTCAAATTCTTTCATCATGTCTTCAACAATTTGCGCGGCGGGTCTGATGTCGTGAATGACGGCAGATACCTGACCGATCTCCAATTCGCCTTCTTCAAGATCTCCTTCGAACATCCCTTTTTTTGCCCGACCCCTTCCCAAAAGAGTTCTTAATTCCTGTACGCTTGCACCTTCGGCATAAGCCTTCTGTATATCCCGATAGAACTTGTTCTTGATAAGGCGTACCGGGGCCAGCTCTTTTAGAGTAAGCAGCGTATCCCCTTCCTTGGCCTGTACGACCAGTTCTTTAAATTTGGGATGCGAAGATGCTTCTTCACTTGCAACAAATCTGCTCCCTACCTGCACCCCATCTGCACCCAGGACCATGGCAGCCAACATGGAGCGGCCGCTTGATATACCCCCTGCTGCTATTAACGGAAGACTGATCTTTTCTCGTACTGCAGGGATCAGCGTCATGGTGGTAGTTTCATCCCTACCGTTATGACCGCCGGCTTCAAAGCCTTCGGCAACAACTGCATCTACTCCTGCCTCCTGGGCTTTTAAAGCAAACTTCAAACTACTGACCACGTGAACAACGGTTACACCATTTTCTTTGAGAAACTGTGTCCAAATTTTCGGGTTTCCGGCCGATGTGAAAACAATTTTAACTCCAGATTGTACGATGATCTCCATGATCTTTTCGATTTCCGGATAGAGCATGGGTACATTTACGCCAAAAGGATGATCCGTGGCTGCCTGGCATTTATCAATATGTTCTTTCAGGATCTCAGGATACATGCTGCCCGAACCGATCAGGCCCAATCCACCGGCGTTCGATACAGCCGATGCCAGTCGCCAGCCACTTGCCCAGACCATCCCGGCCTGAACAATCGGATATTGAATACCAAATAGTCGGGTAACTCTATTTTGCATAGGTCAGTAGTAGAGGATGTGTGCAGGCAAGATATCCAATTTCCCCCTGCTTATGAAATAACGCCGGATCCTATCAACTCTTCTCCCAGGTACCAGGCCACAAACTGGCCTTCGGTAATGGCTGATTGCTTTTCATCAAAATCCACATAAAGACCACCCTCTGTCATATACAAGGTGGCATTTTGAAGAGGTTGTCTATAACGTATCCGTGCCATTACTTTCATTTGCTGATCGGGAAGTAGCCTGAGATCTTCGCGAACCCAGTGGAGTTCATTGTTGGCCACAAATAATGTACGGCGATATAGCCCTGGATGATTCTTCCCCTGGCCGGTGTAAATGATATTCTGGTCTACATCGGTTTCAATGACAAAGAGAGGTTCAGGCGTGCCACCTACGTCCAGGCCTTTGCGCTGACCAATGGTAAAATAGTGGGCTCCCTGGTGCTGACCCACAACCTTACCATCTTGCGGGGCATAAACGTGTTTTTCAGAAAAATAAGCCAGTTCTTCCTCCTTATTGTCAAATTGGGGCAGGTCCTTACTGTAGCGGTCCCAGCTATCAGGTACCTCTACGATGGGGCCCTTTCTAGGCGCCAATTTTTGTTGAAGAAATTCGGGCAGTCTTACCTTACCCACAAAACACAGGCCCTGAGAATCCCTTTTGTCAGCTGTGATCAGGCCATTTGCGGCAGCCATTTCCCTGACCTCAGGTTTGCTCATTTCTCC
>JBPEXP010000028.1:0-10401 GCA_052031475.1 Flavobacteriaceae bacterium
CGAGGTTGTGGGATTTCAGATCCTTTCCTGTAAAGATCCCCAACTTGTACATTTTCTCTGCAGTGACTTTACCCACCCCATAGAACTTCCTGATCTCCAGCTGTTCCAGGAAATCGAGGACTTCCTCAGGATTTACGGTCTTCTGGCCATTGGGTTTATTGATATCGCTGGCCACCTTTGCGATGAATTTATTGATGGAAATACCTGCGGAGGCCGTGAGATGTAATTCCTCAAAAATGCGTTTTCGAATCTCGGAGGCTATTAAAGTGGCCGAGGGATTACCCTTCTTATTTTTACTCACGTCTAAATAGGCTTCATCCAGCGACAGGGGCTCTACCAGGTCTGTGTAATCGTAAAAAATATTCCTGACCTGACGCGAGATTTCCTTGTATCGGTCAAACCTGGGTTTTACAAAGATCAGATCAGGGCAGTTTTTCCTGGCCATCATCCCGCTCATGGCACTGCGCACTCCAAATTTCCTGGCCTCGTAGCTGGCCGCAGAAACCACACCCCTTTTAGATCCGCCCCCTACAGCAACCGGCTTACCTTTCAGTTCAGGATGGTCTAGCTGTTCCACAGAAGCGTAAAAGGCATCCATGTCTACATGAATGATCTTTCGGATGGGAAACGGGAACGACATAATCAAAATTACGGTATATTTAAATCGCCTCACAACTAATAGATAAGCAGGGCCGGTGGAAATTGAACGCAAGTTTTTGGTGGTTTCAGAACAGTATAAAGAAGATGCCCACGATAAGTATCAGATGATCCAGGGCTTTCTTTCTACAGATCCGGAAAGGACGGTGCGGGTAAGGGTCCTCAACGGCAAAGGATTCTTAACCGTAAAAGGAAAAAGCAACAGATCCGGAACCACCAGGAAAGAATGGGAATTTGATATTGATGAGGCCAAGGCAAGGGATCTCATTCAGCTGTGTCCACCGCCTTTAATTGAGAAAACCCGCTACCTGGCAGCATCAGGAGATCACGTTTTCGAAATTGATGAATTTGAGGGAGCCAACCGGGGACTGGTAGTAGCGGAGATTGAGTTAGAGTCCGAAGATGAATTCTTTAAAAAACCCTCCTGGCTCGGAAAAGAAGTCACGGGAGATATAAAATACTACAACGCTCAATTGAGCATTACACCTTTTAGCCAATGGGAAAAATAATCCGAATTTCATGTATTCTCGGTCTTTTCATAAGTATAATAGCTTGTGGCAGCGAGAATAAATCTGAAGTAAATCAAGCAGAAGTTCCTGATGAACCCAGTGTTGCAGAAATCAAAGCAGAATTACAGGAGAAGGGATACCAGACCTTTGACTACGTGGATGAGGAGTCGGGCGACACCTTGTTGTTGCAGCAGTACTTTATGGCCTTTCTCAAAAAAGGACCTCATTCGGCAGGCAGCAAAGAAGAGGCAGACAGTTTGCAGTTATTACATCTGGGTCACCTGAGCAGGATGTATGAACTGGGCTACGCAGACATTTCCGGTCCTTTTGGCGATGATGGGGAAATAAGGGGGATCACTATTTATAATACGCCAACCATAGAAATGGCAGATTCCCTGGCACATCTCGATCCTCTGGTAAAGGCCGGCATGTTAACTATTGAAATTCACCCCTGGTGGGCAGCAAAAGGATTTCCCCTGCGTTGAAAATGATTTAAAAAGCGCTCTTGAATTGCTCGAGGAAACGAAGGTCATTCTCACTGAGCATCCGGATGTCAGATATCTGGTATAAAAGCAGCGCAATCCGGTCTATTCCCAATCCGAAAGCAAAACCGGAATACTCCTTGGAGTCTATACCGCAATTATCAAGAACATTGGGATCCACCATACCACAGCCCATGATTTCCAGCCATCCCGTACCCTTGGTGATCCGGTAATCGGTCTCTGTTTCTAGGCCCCAATACACGTCTACTTCCGCACTGGGTTCAGTAAATGGGAAATAGGAAGGCCGCAGCCTGATCTTTGATTTTCCAAACATCTCGCTCGTAAAGAACTGCAGGGTCTGTTTAAGATCGGCAAAGGAGACATCTTTATCAACATAAAGACCCTCTACCTGGTGGAAAAAGCAATGAGAGCGAGCCGAGATAGCCTCATTCCTATAGACCCGACCCGGTGAAATGGTACGTATGGGGGGTTTGTGATTCTCCATATAACGCACCTGAACCGAAGAAGTATGTGTTCTCAGCAGAATATCGGGATCGGTTTGTATAAAAAAAGTATCCTGCATGTCCCTGGCCGGATGGTATTCGGGCAGGTTTAGTGCGGTGAAATTATGCCAGTCGGTTTCAATTTCCGGCCCTTCTGACACATTAAAACCAATTCGGGAAAAGATATCTATGATCCTGTTCTTAACAATGGAAACAGGATGCCTGGCACCCAGATCCATAGGTTCAGCCGGCCTGGTGAGATCGCCGTATTTTTGGGTGGCAGTGTCCGATTTCTTCAGCTCAGCCGTAAGCGTCTGTACCTTTTCGGTGGCCTTGGTTTTAAGAAGGTTGATGGTCTTGCCAAATTCTTTCTTCTGATCGTTGGGGATCTTTTTGAATTCAGCAAAATACTTGTTCAGCAATCCCTTTTTACCCAGGTATTTGATTCTGAATTCTTCAATGGTCTTGGCATCGCCGGCGGAGAATCCGCTAACCTCCTCAATATGTTTCTTTAACTGATCGATCATATCCGTGAACGCCGGACAGGAAGAATAGATGTCCCACCCGATTATCTCCGGCAAATTTAATCATTTACTGTAATGGGGCTGAATAAATATGACTATTTGGCTGCCTGGGCCTTTTCTTCCTCGTAATGCCTGCTTTTGAGCCATTTTACACAGTCTTTGAAACTGTCAAAAATATGTTCATGGGGAACCATATCGGGAATAATATCGATGCGCTCCATCATGTAACGGGGTTGATCCAATACGCCGGTAAAGAGCACGAGGATATTCTTTTTTTGCATGGCCTGCAACACCTCTTCCATGGCGTAAAGACCGGACTGGTCCATATATTGCATACGGCCCAGACGTATGATGACTGCCCTGGCCGATTCGGGGATCTGTTCTGCCAGAGCCTGAAAATCGCTGGTGGTTCCAAAGAATAAGGGCCCCTTTATGTGCTTAATAAATACTTCACTCTTTAAGGATTCCGGGAAATCTGCTTCATCAGACCAGGAGTTTTCTATGAGCAATGTTTTTACATCGGACCTTTGGGCGGTAAGGTCCCCAATTTTTTTCATGAACATGATGGAGGCGATCACCAATCCTATACCTACGGCATACACCAGATTCCAGAATGTTGAAAGGACCAGAACCACCAACATAACAAGTACTTCCGAGCTTAATTTTAGCGGACCCAAGCGAATGTCTTTAGGCAAACTGGGTATCGCCCTGAGTCCTTTATAATCCATTACAGCTATTCCCACAGTGATCAGGATACCTGCCAGCACAGCTGCCGGAATCTGTGAAGCCACAGGACCCATGGCCAAGAGAATGACCAGTAATAAAATTCCTGCGATCATACCGGACAAGCGCGTTTTACCCCCGGAATTGATATTCACCACGGTTCGTATGGTGGCTCCCGCTCCGGGTATGCCCCCAAATATGGCAGCAACGCTATTGCCTATGCCCTGACCTACTAATTCCTTGTTGGGTTTGTGCTTGGTCTTGGTCATATTGTCTGCCACTACGGAGGTGAGCAGCGAGTCTATGGCTCCTAACAAGGCCAGCGTCAGGGCTGTAAATATATAGGGGGTTATAGTACTCACAGAAAACGAGCTAAAAATCTCCCAATTTGGCATAGGAAAACCCTCAGGGATTTTTTCTATAGGTCGGTAATCCAACCCAAAGCCATAGGCCACTCCTGAAACAACAATCAGGGAGACCAGGGTACTGGGTACAGCCGTTGTGATCCTTTTAAATCCGTATATGATGATGATCGTTGAGAGGGCGAGGATCACTTCAAGCCAGTCTATATTATTGAGTGCTCTGGGCAATACTTTAAAAGCACCTATGACCCCGGAAGCTTCTTTAGCAGCCAGGGTTTTGGCTTCTTCGGCTATGGTGGTCTCTGTAATTTCGTTGGATCTTTTTATGGTCTCTTCAAAGTCTTCCAGGACAAGGATCCCTTCGCCGGCCTCTTCCTTGAGTATGTTCTCCAGGATCAATTCTTCCGCTTCGGGTTTAAAGGGGAGTACCCACTCCTCATCTTCCTTGGGATAATAACCCAGGGCGGGAAGTATCTGAGTTACAATGATAATAACCCCGATGGCTGTCATAAATCCTGAGACCACCGGATAGGGAATGTACCGGATATATCTTCCTATGCCCAACAGGCCAAGGCCTATCTGCATAAGTCCGGCCAGTAAGAAAACCGTAAGAATGGCGGGAAGGGCTTTTTCTACGCTGCCGTCATACACAGCGATTATTCCGGCAATGATGACCATACTCACTGCTGTCATAGGCGCTGTTGGCCCGGATATCTGTGTGTTGGTACCGCCGAAAAGTGCTGCAAAAAAACTGATGAATATGGCACCGTATAGACCGGCACTAGGTCCCAGTCCGGAACTTACCCCAAAGGCGAGGGCCAGGGGAAGTGCCACAATACCCGCAGTAATACCTCCGAACATATCCCCCCGGAGATTGCTTAAAAAATTGGCCATCGTCGTTGTAGTAATTAGGAAAGAATATAGGGATTTTTTGACAAAAAAAGGCCGGGATTAAATATTTAACCCCGGCCAATTCTTGAATTTTGAAATGGTCCTAATCCATAAACCGGACTTTTCCAGAGTGTATATCATACATGCCACCTACGATTTTAATGGATCCTTCATCCTCCATTTCCCTGAGTACATCGCTTCTCTGGCGGATATTATCCATGGTAAGCCGTACATTCTTTTCCGCAACACGATCTACAAATTCTGAGTTTTTTGAATTGCGTTCTGCAGGATCTGCTGGATCCGCAATGGCACTTACGGCCGGCTGTATTTTACTGAGTAAGGCGGTAAGATTACCCATTTTAGCATTGTCTACAGCCCCTTTTACGGCACCGCAGCTAGTATGTCCGAGCACGAGGATCAGCTTGGTTCCTGCCAGCTTGCAGGCAAATTCCATACTACCCAGCAAATCTTCATTCACGATATTTCCTGCTACCCGTGCACTGAATATATCTCCTACTCCCTGGTCAAAGATCAATTCTGCGGATACCCTTGAGTCAATGCAACTCAGGATGGTGGCAAAAGGATATTGGCCAGAGGAAGTATCGGATACCTGTTCCAAAAGATCTCTGTCTGCCTTTTTGTTCTGTACAAACCTGCTGTTACCTTCCTTGAGGATATCTATGGCGTCCTGTGGACTTATGGCTGCTTGTGTTTCTTTTGTATGTGCTTTCATGTGTCAAAGTTTATTAGAGGTTATGCGGATTTTGGCCTCAGCCTGAAAAACTCGATATAGCTATCGGGGTTTTCAACAATACCTCGTTCGGATATCAATTTAATATCAATTTTTCGATTTCTGGCCTTTTCGGAAAAATCTTCCAGGATTTCCACGATATCATTATCCAGATAGCGCGTTTTTCTGACGTCGAGTTCCAACAAGGATTCATGAGGGATACCGTCCAATTCTTTCAGGATGGCGCCTTTGTTGAAAAAGGTCACTTCTTCGGCCAGTGTCATCTTGATCTTATGACGGCCATTACTCTTATCCTCAATGTGAAGGAAGTGAGAATTCTGGTAGCTCTTGATCAGGATGACCACAATACCTACGGCAAGACCCAGTGCAAGTCCGATGAGCAGATCGGTAAAAATGATGCCCAGGACAGTTACGGTAAAAGGGATGAATTGCTTCCAGCCCAACTCGTACATTTTCTTGAACAGGGCAGGCTTTGCCAATTTGTAGCCCACAATAAGCAGAATGGCCGCAAGTACTGCAAGCGGGATCATGTTGAGCAGTCGCGGGATCAATATGACGGAGAATAAAAGAAAGAATCCGTGTATGATAGCCGACATTTTGGTGCGGCCGCCAGACTGTACATTAGCAGAACTCCTCACAATTACCTGTGTAATAGGAAGCCCGCCAATTAAGCCTGAAACAATATTTCCGGCACCCTGTGCCAGCAGCTCCCGGTTGGTGGGCGTTACTCGCTTTCTGGGGTCCAGTCTGTCCGTAGCTTCAACGCACAAAAGAGTTTCCAAACTTGCTACCAGGGCAATCGTAAAGGCGGTTATCCAGATGTCTGTCCGGGTAATTGCCGAAAAATTTGGTGTGCTGAATTGCGCCATAAAAGATTCTGCATCTTCGGGTATGGGGACACTTACCAAATGGGATTCCGAAATGGCCCAAAATGGATTTCCGGCTGTAAAATTGTAATACAAGATTCCGAGGATAACAGCTACAAGAGGTCCCTGTATCAGCTGAAATATTTTCGCCCGCTTGGCCAGCACCTTTTCCCAGAAGACCATAAGGATCAGTCCGGTTGCAGCTACCAGTGTTGCACCGGGGCTTATGGATTTTACGGCGTTGATTATACCCGAAAAGGTATTTTCTCCATCAACCTGGAAGAAGGCGAAATCTCCTCCCGGATCTGCATCATAGCCAAAAAAGTGCGGAATTTGTTTCAGGATAATAATGATCCCAATTCCGGTAAGCATTCCTTTGATCACAGAAGATGGAAAGTAGTAACCGATAATCCCTGCTTTAAGAAGTCCGAGAGCAATCTGGATAACTCCGGCCAGAACTACAGCTAGTAAAAAGGTTTCAAAACTTCCCAGACTGCCAATAGCCACGAGTACAATAGCTGCCAGACCGGCTGCAGGGCCACTAACGCCAATATGGGAACCACTCAGGCTACCAACTACGATACCACCTACAATTCCGGCAATCAATCCGGAAAAGAGCGGGGCTCCACTTGCCAGTGCAATCCCCAAACAGAGGGGTAGTGCCACAAAGAACACTACAATACTAGCGGGTAAATCTTGTTTTAAATATTTGAACATAACAAAATAAATTTTGCCTTAAACGATTAAGGTGATTAGTTAAAATTAACAGGTAAAAAGCGGTAATCAGGCGAGTTGTTCAGGCGGGGGCAGGGGGATCTCTGGAATGTGATTAGAATTCAGATACTTCTTAGCAATGGTGGGTTCTAAAAAGTCTGTTTGCCATGACAAAATCAATGAGTGAAAGTAATCAGGAATGATCTTTTCCTCAGAAGTATCTTTTTTTTCTGATTCCTGCTGCTCCTCTTCAGTATGGGACAGAACCACAACATTCTCTTCATTTTCTGACAACATGGTCTCCATAGCAGGAGCCAGTATTGACACAAGAAATAAAGTTAGAAATCCGATTAAAAGCGTGTTGCGCATGCCACTAAACTAAAAAAAAACAAAAATAACAGGAAATATATCCGTGATTGTTAAGGGATTATTAAAAGTCCTTCAATAACTTTATTTCATCCTGATGAACCCAGCCGATCTTCCCATCTGCCAACTCAATTTTCTTGTAATCCTCTAACTGGTCGAGCACATTAACCTTTGTGCCTTCGTGTAGCAAAAATACCTCCGTACTTCTGTTATTGGGCTCGGATTTTACCAAACATTCTTCCGAAAAGACTATGGCAGGTTGTTCAGATTTATACTGTTCGTATTGAATAAAGGCAAAGCTGAGGCTCATCGCCGCCGTGATCAGGGCAATCATGCTTACTATTAAGCTGATCCTCTTGTGGGTAGAGTACCTGAAAAAATAATAGGCCAGATAGCTCAAAACAAATATTATTACAAGCACTACAGCTGTGTAGGCCCATTGATCAAAAGACATCCAACCGATGAAGTTATTGTAGAGACGCCTGAAACCAGATTCCGGAGCCTCCTCTATTACATCAATGGTCATTTGCTGTGCGAAGGTGAGATTATTCTGGATTTCATTGTCGCCGGGACTCAGCAACAAAGCCTTTTCGTAATAGTAAATACTTGGGGCGATCTGATTTAACTTGTAATAGCAATTACCCAGATTGTAGTACAAAGCCGCAGAATGCTCGCCGTTGTCCAGGATCTTTAAATAATTTTCAATGGCAGTTTCGTATTTACCGTCATTATAAGCTGCCGTGGCCTGATCAAATAACTCGTTATTTTGAGCGCCCAGCACCAAGCTGAAAAAGAGTAATATTACAGCAAGCCAACTTTTTATCATCGTCATAGTCTTTTGTCTATAGCGGATATCACTTCGCTGGCTTTGGTGTAATCCTGCTGCATTTGAACTTCAGAGAAAGGACTGTAGCGAGCCATTTCGCAATTTTTTAGTAGACCGATAAAACCCTCGATGGTTTCTTCACTGATCTGTCTGTCTTTAAGCAGATCGGCAATTTTTTCCTTACTGAACTCTGCGGTCTCTATTTTAAGTTTGGCCTTCAGATAATTGTGCAGGGCTTTTTCCAGAGCGATGTAGAACTCCTCCTTGTTGCCCAAGGTCCTTTTTGCTGTAGAGAGGTATTTGCGGGCAAGCTTATTGGCCCGCTTGATCTTATTGCCCACTTCATCACTGGCAATTGCTTCTCTTCTCTTGCCGAATAGGATAAATAGAGGGATGAGCAGCAAAGGAGAAAAAAGCCATAAATAGAACCGCGGGCTGGCAAAGAAATATGGATTTCCAATCTGGCTTAAGTTGGCGTCCAGCTTAATAAAATTAAACTGTAAACCGGTAGTTACAACACTTTGCCTGTTATTGCCAATGGATGGTGATGATGCCACAGCGCCTGAGGAAGGCCCTTCCAGCACATTGATCATGATCTCTTCAGAACTGAGGGTATTATATCGACCTGTTTCCGGATTGAAGTAACTGAAAGAAATACTGGGAATAGGATATTTACCCCTGAAAGTAGGAACGATCGTGTAATTATTGCTCACCGAACCTTGCATTCCGCTAAGGGCCGTACGGACGTTAACGTCAAATTCCGGATCGTAAACTTCCAGTGACCCCGGCAGATTGGGTTCGGGTAGCTGGAATAATTTCAAATTGCCCTTTCCGGTAACTTCTACTACTGCCTGTAAAGATTCTGTTGCCTTGAGTTCTGTCTTACTGGCCCTGACTGAAAAATCGAAATCCCCTACGGCTCCGCTAAAATCTTCCGGTCTGCCCTGGGTAGGCAGAGGTTTCACCTGAATGGTTCGCTTACCAGCAGAGACCGTTTTATTGGTTTGAGTATAGATGCGTCCGCCAAAGAAATCCCTTCTATTGGTGGGCACATCAAGAGTCACATCCAGGGATAGGGGTTCTATTTCTAGCGACCCGGCTTTCTGGGGATAAAGGACTACTTTTTTAAGCACGACAAAGCGATAGGCCTGCCCCTTATAAGTGCCGTTCTGTACATTGTATTTACTAAAAGCGATTTCCTGGCTCCAGAAGTTGTTGTACTTCGGATTGTCTAGCGGTCTGAAATTAGAAACATTAATGCTTGGACTTACATACAACTTATATACTACGCTGATGGCTTCATTCAGGTATGGATTGGTCTTGGAAACCTCGGCCACCAGATGCAGGTTTTCGTCGGCGATATCATCAACCGTCATTTCATCACTGGGCTTGTCTACAGCAGCCGTTACTTCTACTTCTTTGGGCAGCGACTTATAGGTTTTACCATCAATAACAATGGTTGCCTGTTTGATGGTGAACATACCCCTGGCGGTTGGTGCCAGGGTGTAGGAATAGGTTTTTGAATAACTCCGCACCCCGTTGATCCATGAAGAGCTTATAGATTGTGAAGGACCCATTAGCACCCGGAATCCTTCGAAGTCCGGAGGGTTAAAATCATCCCCGTCCTTGTTCATGGTAAAATCCACTCGAAGGCGTTCGTTAATACCCAGCTTGGATTTGCTGAGCTTAGCCTCAAAGGTAACCCCTTCCTTTTCCTGTGCAGTTAAAGAAGGACAGATCAACAGGCCGAAAAAGGCCAACAGGCAGTAATATGTACACAGTTTACTGATCACCAATCCTTCTCCGTCTTTTGTTTAACACCTTTTACTTTCTTCGCCTCCATTTTCTCCTGGACCTTTTTTTCCTCATTTTGCATGGCTTCAAGCAGGTTTTCTATTTGTTGTGGAGACAACTGGTTTGGCCTTGGCTTTTTTTCCTCGTTAGGATCTTTACCCTCGTTAGGCTGTTGGTCCTTTTCTTTTTGTTGATCTCCGTCTTCTTTCTTATTCTCATTTTTCTGTTCGTCCTTGTCCTCTCCTTCTTCGCCCTGGTCGTCTTTGTTCTCCTGCTCCTGGGCACCCTGGTTCTGATCTTCCTTCTGATCCTGGTCTTTTTGCTCGTTCTCTTTATTGTCGTCGCTCTGTTGCTGATTCTGTTCGTTTTCCAGCATCTTTTTGGCCAGTGCCAGATTGTAGCGGGTTTCTTCGTCTGAGGGATCGTTTCTAAG
>JBPEXP010000280.1:0-18511 GCA_052031475.1 Flavobacteriaceae bacterium
GAGAGATCAATGCAGAAGCTGAAATCTTTGCATCACTGAAGAAAACAGGCTTGGATCAAACTCCTTTTACAGTGCATTTAAGTGGATTCGACAGTTTTCCTCCCCGGGTCATTTTTATCAGAATCCGGGAACATGAACGCATTCTGCAATTGCACAGTGCTTTGAAAATTTCACTTAAAAATGATATGAAATTCTCTGAAAGAGAACTCACCCGTTCCATCCACCCACATATAACCATCGCCACGCGTGATCTTTCGGAGAAGGGTTTTGAAATGGCATGGCCACTTTATAAGGAAAGACCATTTGAGGATTCATTTCGGGTAAACAGTCTTTATCTGCTTAAACACAATGGCAAAAACTGGGACATATATCGCGAGTTTCCTTTCAGTCGCTAACCCTACAAAATAGTTTCGTTGAGGATTTGTAAATTAGAATGATAGTTATGTGATAATTGATAATTGATAATTGAAGTTATTTTTTCTCAATCTCCAATTTCCCCGCCTACGCCAAGGCTTCGGACGCCAGCCCGTCAGAGTCATTCTGGCGGGGGCAAGCAATTTCTAATTTCTAATCAATAATTAATAATCAGTAATAAATAATCAGTAATGAAAAAGATAGGAATTCTAGGTTCAGGAATTGTGGGTCAGACCCTGGGTAGCGGTTTTGTCAAACACGGTTACGAGGTAATGATAGGTACAAGAGATATTGCCAAGATGGTAGAATGGACCACAGCAGAAGGAGAACACGCCCATACAGGAAGTTTTGAAGAGACCGCAGCTTTCGGTGATATGATCCTTCTGGCCTGCAAAGGCACGGCTGCAGTAGATGTTCTCAAGCAGGCAGGCTCGAATAATTTGTCCGGAAAAACGGTAATAGACGCCACCAACCCCATTGCTGATGCTCCGCCAAAGAATGGCGTTCTTCAGTTCTTTACCAAGCAGAATGAATCGCTGATGGAACAACTTCAGGCAGATTTCCCGGATGCGAACTTTGTAAAAGCATTTAACAGCGTCAGTTATTTAAAGATGGTCAATCCGGAATTTGACAGCAGGCCTACTATGTTCATCTGTGGGGATGATCCAGCCGCCAAGAAAGTGGTGACCCAAATTCTGGATCAATTCGGATGGGAAACAGAAGATTTTGGTCTTGCCTCTTCTGCATGTGCTATCGAAGCCCTATGTCAACTTTATTGTATTGTTGGTTTTACGGAGAACCGCTGGACTCATGCCTTTAAACTTCTCTCTTAATTTCCGTCTAAGTAAGATCAGGCTATCCCCCATGAACTGAATACCGTCCACAGCACAAGGACCAAAAAGATCAGAATAAAGGTTAATACTATATCGGTACTCCAGCGGACCGGCTCTTTTTTTCTAGCTTTCCTGAAAGTAACCTGGTCCAGCTGAGCGTCATCCTGTTGTTTTCCTGTCTTGCTGACCAGTATTAATACGATAGATGAAAATATAAAGAGTATCAAGGCAAAGTGGAGGAAATTGATGCCGAGTAGCATTCCCAGCAATGAATCCTGATCTACCACAATGATGCCTTCCTTGCTTAAGAATTCAGTGACCAATCTGAATAGCCCCAGAGCAAATCCTGTCCAGAGTGCAATGATCGCCCCTTTAGCATTGATCCACCTGTAATAGAGCCCCAATAAGAAGACAGCTGCGATGGGCGGACTGATATAGGCCTGGATGCTCTGCAGATAGTGAAAAATACCGCCCCCCATCAATGCTCTCATAAACGGGATCCATCCCAGGCTTAAAATAACCAGCACCACGGTGGCCAGTTGACCAAACCTCACCAGGCTTTTATCCGAGGCCTCAGGGCGATAATGTTTATAAAAGTCGATGGTTAGTAGCGTACTGCTCGAGTTGAATGCAGAAGAAAGCGAACTCATCAGTGCCGCTAAAAGTCCGGCGATGGCAAGTCCGCGTATACCCATAGGAAGAAAACTGGTGATCATGGCCGGTAAAGCCTGGTCTGCATTGTCTAAGGAAAAGTCAATGGCTCCCTGCTGCAACAGGGCGTAGGCGATTACGCCCGGGATAAAAAATATAAATACGGGGAGCAACTTTAAATAGCCCGCAAAAAGGGCTCCCTTTCGGGCATTGCTTATGTCCTTGGCAGACAGTGTACGCTGCACGATATATTGATCGGTACACCAGTACCAGACACCAAGTATGGGAGCGCCAAACAACATACCTGTCCAGGGATAATCTGTATCACTTACAGGCCTCCACAAATTAAAGAACTGCTCCTTGGGAGGGTTTCCCGGAACAGAAGCTGCCTCTTCCAATGTGAGCATAAGACCGTCCCATCCCCCCAGGTAGCTCAGACCAAACCATGTTACAGCCAGGGTTCCAAACAACAGTATAAATGCCTGCACCATATCCGTATAAATTACAGCTCTAAGTCCGCCTAGCACCGTGTAAAAACCTGTAGCGATCACCGTGATGATGGCCCCTGTCCAAAAGGGGATACCCATGGTCTCGAAGACCAGGGCACCGGCAAAAATGATCAGGGAAATCTTGGTGATCACATAGGCAAGTATAGAAACTACGGAAAGATAAGTCCTGCATGCCCGTGAGTATCTTTTCTCAAGGAATTCGGGCATGGTATAGACTCCCGTCCTCAAATAAAAGGGTACAAATACCCATCCAAGGAGAATGAGCACCAGAGAGGCGAGTATTTCGAAATTAGCCATTGGCATATCCCCTCTGGCTCCCGCACCCGAGACCCCTAGTATGATCTCCGAACCAATATTAGAAGCAAACAGGGAAGCACCAACAACCAGCCACCCCTGGTCCTTTCCTGCCAGGAAATAATCGGTGGCTGCGCCGGTTTTGGTTTTGTCGCGCGATGCCCAACGCGCTATCCATAAAATGAGGACAAAATACAGCAGGATGATAAGAGCATCCAGTAAGTCGAGCTTCTCAAACATGGTGGCTTTGGTTGGTCTGGATCAAGATACGAACTTACCAGTTTTTTAATCCCAAAAGCCTTTCTCCCAGTTCATTTAAATTTGCGCGTTCGTATTTGGTCTGCTCCCATTTGCGCGGATCTCCAGGGAAGGCATAACCTTCAGGTGCAATCCGATCCTTCCAGGACTGGATGCGCCATTGCCGCATAGCTTCGTTATCTTCTTCGGCAGGCATCATACTGATGTACTGTGCAATTCTGACCTTGTCCTTTGAGCGATTAGGTCTGATCCCATGCGGCTGTGTGCTGTTAAAAATAAGCAGATCTCCGGCCTCCATCTTCACCTTTACGATCTTGTCTTCCAGGCCTGTAATATCAGGCTGAAAATGGTCCCTGTCCTCGGGCTGAGTGAGTTTCCAGCTATCGTAATTCCTGTACAACCAGGGGATGCATTGAAAACCTCCCATGTTCTCATCAGTCTGGTCGCAAAGGGCCAGTACGCCCTGAACATTCTGCGGCCTGGTTTCGGGGTCGTAATCCCAATGTATGAATCCTTTCTTTTCATGCCCCGGACGTTGAGGGAAGTTTAGATTGGCCCGGTCTATGGTGACCCATAATTCTTCCATACCCCATATATCTACAAATGCATCGTAGACCTTTTGTGTTTGTCGGTTATCCCATAGGTACTGGTTGTTGTAGACCTCTACCATGCCTGTGCCGATCAGTTCTTTCATCTCCATGTCTGCCCGTGGTGGAGCATACCAGGTGCTTGGATCATGAGGGTCTTTTTCATCAAATTCCCAAAGAAATTCCGCCGTGGCTTTGGCTTGTTCTGCCGGTATAGCATTCTTTATAACGATATAACCGTTGTGTTTCCAAAAGGCCCAATCCTCTTCGCTCAAGACTCTTAATGTAGAAGCGTCTGCATGATCCCTTAATCGGATTTTACTGCTGGTAGCAGTAGATGGGTTCCCTGGTATCTCTTCATGTGCCTTATTGGCCATCTCAACTTTAGACTTTGTTTTTTCCATTACCAATTACCTTTACAATTATTAATATTCTACAATTCAAAAGTACTTAGACAACCCCGTGAAATCCACCTTGATATTGACCTATATTTTAACTATATTGACATTATTTAGGTTATAATAGCTTAAGAATGGCAATTTAGTTAAATATTAAGATGAAGATCCAACTCGAACATATTGCTCCTGATGCGAGCAGTTCCTTCAGGATCCTGCACAACCCAAGATTGAATGACCTTTTCTACTGGCACTTTCACCCCGAGTATGAATTGGTCTATATTGAGGGTGCAAGCGGAACGCGCCATGTGGGGAATCACATATCGGCATATTCGGGGAGCGACCTGGTATTGATTGGTTCAAACATCCCGCACTTGAATTTTGACTACGGACTTAAAACGGATTACAATAAAGAGGTGCTGCACATAAGTCCCAATTTTAAAAAGACCGTTTTTTCAGAGATCCCCGAATTGCGGAAGATCCTGGAGCTGTTTGAACGATCTCAGCACGGGATAGCCTTTATGGGCAAGACCAAAGAACAAGTGGGTCATAGACTTCAACAATTGCACAAACTCAGACCATTTGCGCAATTCCTTGAAGTACTGAACATCTTCGAAATCTTGTCTACTTCAGAGGAAACTGAGCTGTTGCACCCGTCGGCCTACAAGACACAGTACAGTGAGAAGCAGCAGAAAAGATTGAGAGAAGTCTATGCTTTTGTAGACCGTAATTATTCCGGAAAAATTGCACTGTCTGAAGTTGCAGCCCTATGTCATCTTGAAAAAGCTCCTTTTTGCAGATATTTCAAGAAGGCAACGGGTCAAACCTTTATTGCCTTCCTCAATCAATATCGGATCAGCCAGGCCAAAAGACAACTACTGAGTGGGAGTAATATAGGTGAAGCCTGTTTCAGCAGTGGCTTTGAAAGCTTGTCTTATTTCAATCGAACCTTTAAAAAAATTACCGGTGAAAATCCATCGGATTTTAAGAAACGTCTTCTGATGACAGATTCCAAATAAAAGCAGACTATGTTTCCATGTTGGGTAAGATCAATGAAAAAACCCCGGTTTCATTAACCGGGGTTTTTACTAACTAAATAACCAACCAAAATAATTGTAGTCCTTGTTTCAGCTCTTACTTCCTATGCTTTGAAGAACCTGCTTAGGACTATCTCAACCCGATATAATAACGGTGCCATAAAGCCGCAGATTGTGCTTGTAAAGTGAACATTTGTTAAAGTTTTTGGTATTTCATCGTTTTTTTGACCTGTTAGCAAAATACAGAGCTCTCCCATTAGCCAGAAGATGTAATAATGTGCTTGCTTAGTATGGAACAACAACTTCTTATAGCCATCCAGTCACCCCGGGAAATTCAATTTTGTTACATTTAAACACAAAATTTACAAAGAGGTGGAATCTACACAATTTGCAGTACTGGGAGGTGGCAGCTGGGCAACAGCCATAGTAAAGATGCTTGAGTCTAACCAGGACCGCCTGATATGGTATATGCGTAACCAGGATGCGATCTCACATATTGAAAAACACCATCACAATCCAAATTACCTCTCTTCAGTAGAATTGCACACGGCTAAGCTGAGCCTTACCAGCGACATTAACGAAGCTGTTGAAGCTGCCGAAATTTTGATTTTTGCTATTCCTTCAGCTTTTCTGGAATCTGAATTGGATAAGCTAAAAGTTCCGCTTGACAATAAGATCATTTTTTCAGCTATTAAGGGAATAGTCCCCGAGACAGGCTTGATTGTCGGAGAGCATTTGTTTGAAAAATATCATGTCCCCTACGAGAATATTGGGGTCATTACCGGTCCCTGCCATGCTGAAGAGATCGCCCTTGAGCGTCTTTCTTATCTCACCATCGCTTGCCGGGATCAAAAGAAAGCGAAGCTGGTTGCCAAGGCACTTCAAAATGACTATGTCCGAACTAAGATCTCAGATGATATTATCGGGACAGAATACGCTGCCATGCTTAAGAATATTTATGCGCTGGCGGCAGGTATCGCACATGGTATTGGTTACGGCGATAACTTTCAATCTGTGTTGATGAGCAATGCAATCCGCGAAATGAAAAGGTTCATCACCCGGGTACACAAAATGAAAAGGAATATCAACAACTCAGCCTATCTGGGCGATTTATTGGTAACCGGTTATTCGACATTTAGCAGGAACCGGACCTTTGGCAATATGATCGGTAAAGGATACCGGGTCCAAAGTGCCATGATGGAAATGAATATGGTGGCAGAAGGTTATTATGCCACTAAAAGCGCCTATCAGCTAAAATCCACTTTTAAGAAAAAGGTCAAAACTCCCATATTAGACACAGTCTATGAAATCCTTTACGAGGGCAGGAACGCAAAATTGGGTTTTATCAAGCTGGCAGACAAACTGGATTGAGAACTATCTTCGGTCTACTGAAAAATTGGAATGCACATCCAATTCTTTTTCCAGGGTTGATCTCCATTCGGAAAGTTGTTCTTTACCTGTATTAAATACTTTTTCAAACTCTTGCAGTATCGGATCCATCAGCTGTCTCACACTGTGGATATCAAAATATAGTCGTCCTGTTCTCCGTATAAAGAAATCCATCGGATTGGTGATCATTTCGTATTGAATGCCAAAATGCAATTCGGCCTTTGCCATTCTTATATGTACATCACCTTCCTCTAACCCCTGGTAAATCTCCAGGATCTTTTCAGCCTGTTTGCCATAGTTAGTAACCAAATACCAGGCATCGTACTTAGAAAAGCCATCGGCTGCGATACGCCCGTTTACTTCCTTGATGTATTTTTCTACGTGCTTGAACTTCTTAAAGTCGCTTCCGGTGAGCGGAATCTCAGCCGTTTTGCTAGGGCCAATATCTTCCCCGCCTTCTTCTTTGATCATTCTCCCTACCCGGTTGACCACTCTTTCGGCCATCTTGCGATAGCCTGTAAGTTTACCACCGGCCATGCTGATCAGACCGGTATCTGATGTAAAAATTTCGTCTTTTCTCGACAATTCAGAAGTGGATTTACCCTCTTCGTGAATGAGCGGTCTGAGTCCGGCCCACGATGATTCAATATCTTCCAACTCCAATTCAATTGAAGGGAACATATTGTTCACCGCAGCGATCAGGTAAATGGCATCGGCGATATCTGTGGTTACCTTGTCTTTGTCCAGATCATAGTTCGTATCCGTCGTACCAACATAAGTGATCTTCCCCCTGGGAATGGCGAAGATCATTCGACCGTCTGGTACATCAAAATACACGGATTGATTTACCGGTAATTTTTCATGAGGGAATACAAGGTGTACCCCTTTGGTCAGATGAAGTCTCTTGCCCTTTTTGGAATTATTTACGGTTCTAAGTTCGTCTACCCAGGGCCCGGCCGCACTGATCACGTATTTGGATTTGATCTTGAAAACCGATCCGGAGATCAGGTCCTCTACCTCAACACCGGAGACCCGTTCCTTCGTATAGAGAAAATCCGAAACCTTTGCATAGTTGATGGCTTTGGCCCCGAAAGTTAGGCTCGTCTTTATGTTTTCCAGAGTCAGCCTGGCATCGTCCGTTCGATATTCTGCATAAAATCCGGCACCTTTCAGGATCTTTTTGGGAAGCAGAGGTTCCATGGCCAGGGCCTCTTTCTTTTCAAGCATCTGCCGTTTGTCGTCACCGCTCACCTGGGCAAGGATATCGTAGACTTTCAACCCGATTGAGGTGAGCCATTTGCCATAGGAGCCCCCTTCTATCAGCGGCAAGAGCATTTTTTCCGGGAGAACCAGGTGGGGAGCCAGCTTATGCACGATAGCCCTCTCGGACCCCACTTCCTTCACCAGCCAGAAATCAAATTGTTTTAGATATCGAAGTCCTCCGTGAATTAGCTTGGTGGATTTGCTGCTGGTACCAGAGGCGAAATCGCCTTTTTCCAGGAGGGCTACCTTGAGTCCTCTGGAGGAGGCATCCAGCGCAATCCCGGCTCCCGTAATACCGCCACCAATTACTACAAGGTCAAAACTTTCCTTTTGCAGTGCTTTGATGTGTTCCGTCCTGTCCTGATAAGAAAATTGGATTAATTCATTCATGGTTCTTCAAAATATGGGTCGGGTTGTTTTTTGCTCTGACCAAGCTGTCAGGCATCCAAAGATAATCGTAAAAACGCCGGCTGCCAATTTAAGAAGAAAGAGCACTGTTAAGCTTTCGTAAAGTTGAGCATAGTTGAAACACCGACTGTGGTTTCTTTTTCCTTCAGCCTATATTATTCCCGGTGAAATTCATATTCCCTTTCTACCAGGCAGATCCGTAATTTGTACCACTGATACCATTGCTTAATCCCTTGCTGCTGCGCAAAGAGATGATCTGCGTTTGATTTCCAGTTCGCAATGGCCTCAAGGCTTTCCCAGTAACTTACAGCAATGCCAATTTGTTCCCTGGCACTCTCAAATCCGAGGTATCCGGGTTGTTCCTTTGCCAGGGCCTGCATCGCCTCAGCCATCTCGCTGTAGCCGTGGTCCCCTTCCGTTCGCGTACTGGTAAAAATTACTGCGTAGTAAGTCTTATTTTTCATCAAGATCAGAAGTAATCCTTTTCCAGGAAATAATTAACGATGGCCTCCTTCATTAAAACCGACTGTTCGCCGGCCTTTAAAGGTGGAAGTTGTTCCCTGATCGAATAATGAGGCCAACCCTCATCGTCAAAATATTCAAATTGATAATATCCATAGGGTTCCAGCAGACGGCATATGGCTATATGCATCAGATGAACCTTTTCGTCTTTCTTAAAACTGCGGTGATACTGGCCCAGCTCCTGAATACCCACCAGGTAAATAATGCCATCCAGGTCTATGGGATCGCCGTCTGCAAAATGAGACGAAAGCCTGTCCACCAAAAATTCCCATCGATTCTTCAAAAGTTCGTCCCTCGCCATCAAAACAAATTTGGTTAATAGACCATGGTAGAAACCCGAAATAGGGTTTAAAGGTACAAATCAAAATTCTATCTTTGTAAGGAAACTACGCTCAATGGGTTTTCTGGATATTATCCTGGCCATGCTTCTCGTATACGGTCTTTACAAAGGACTCCGCAATGGTTTTTTTGTCGAGATAGCCTCTTTGGTCGCCCTGATCGCAGGCCTCTTCGGAGCCATTCACTTTTCTTATATCATAGGCGAATACATAGCGAGCAAAGTTAAATGGGACCCTCAGTATATCAATCTCACAGCTTTTATAATCACCTTCGTCATTATTGTGCTGCTCATTCATGTAATTGGAAAATTACTTTCTAAGGTTACGGAGTTTTCACTGCTGGGTATTCTTAACAAACTGGCAGGCGGTGTATTCGGCGCCGTTAAAACGGCAGTGATCATAGGAGCCCTTTTGATCTACTTTGACCGGTTGAACGCAGAGGCCGAGATTGTGCAACAAGAAACTATAGAAACATCCATTCTTTATACCCCGCTCAAAGATGTTGGTGCATTTGTGTTTGGAAGGGTTCTGAACAGAACCCATATGCTTGAAAAAGAACAGTAATCCACATTTTCCTGTTTTGGGATATTGGTAATCTTATGACAAGACTATAAATCCATGTGCATTTCGTCGAAAAAATCGGTTTCTTAATCTCCTTTCTCTCCATAAATAAAGAAATTAATTACTTTGGCCTTTCGGCTCCTTTATGGGAGTCTTCACCCCATTCTGCCCTTAGCCACTTGCGAAGAGAACACTATAAGCATGAGATTCGCAGTTTTGGCAAGCTTTGTATTGCTGTTTATTTCCTGTACCAAAGATTCCTCAGAAGCAGAGATATTTGTCGCTTCAGAGAATTCACCGGTTATGGAGCAGCAACTGCTGGATCTTATCAACGATCACAGGGCCAAGCTGGGTCAACCGGTACTTCAACACAGCAAAGTGGCCTATGAGTATGCCAATGATCACAATGACTACATGATCCAGAAAGGGGCATTAAGTCACGATAATTTTGCGCAAAGGGCTGCCAGTATTTCCGCCGAGACCAGTGCAGAAAAAGTTGCAGAAAATGTGGCCAAGGATTACAGCAATGCCGCCGATGCTTTTCAGGGATGGCTGTCAAGCAGTCAGCACAAATCTACAATCGAAGACAATTTTACCCATACCGCAGTTAGCGTAAAGAAAGACGCAGGGGGTAATTACTACTATACCCAACTGTTCTACCGCTAGGCATCACATAAACTGTATCTTTTTCTTAATTTAGGGTAAGCATTAATGCAAAGCAGGTTAAGCGATCCTCACAACGGATTACCTCTTAATTTGTACGGCTAAAGCATATTGTCATGAACATTAAACCTCCTTTCAATCTCCATCAATGGATTGAAGAGAACAGAGACCAGTTAAAACCTCCGGTTGGAAACAGGAACCTTTATAAGGATGCAGGTGACTACATCGTCATGATCGTTGCCGGACCTAACGCGCGAAAAGACTATCACTACAATGAGACTGAGGAACTCTTCTATCAGCTCGAAGGACATATCGAGGTTCATATACAGGAAGATGGACAGAAAAAAACCATGAAGCTCGGACCCGGCGATATGTATTTACACCCCGCCAAAGTTCCGCATTCACCTGTTCGTCATAAAGATTCCATAGGACTTGTGGTAGAGAGGAAAAGGGAAGATATGCAGGTTGATGACGGTCTCATGTGGTTCTGCGATCACTGCAACAATAAACTTTATGAGGCATATTTTACACTTCACGATATTGAAATAGATTTTTTAAAACACTTTGAACACTTCTACGGATCTGAAGAATTGAGAACCTGCGACAACTGCGGAACAGTAATGGAAGTTGACGAAAGATTTGTTGCACCGAAATCTTAAAAATTCATGATGGCTATTCAAATTCTTATCGCCCTCGTTGCTGCTTTGCATCTGTATTTTCTCTATTTCGAAATGTTTGCATGGACCACCAGGGGCAAAAAGGTTTTCCGCCAATTCCCGGAAGAGCTGTTTGAGCCCACCAAAACCCTGGCGGCCAACCAGGGACTTTACAATGGATTTCTCGCCGCCGGACTGATCTGGACATTCTTTATTGAGGATCCCGTATGGAAGGTCAATGTCTCCATATTTTTTCTCGGCTGTGTGCTGGTTGCCGGAATTTACGGCGCCTTTACAGCCAGTCGTAAGATCTTTTTTGTCCAGGGCTTACCTGCACTTGCAGCCCTCCTTCTCATCTGGTTTCAAACGCAGTAATTTAGGTTGCGAAAGACTCATTATGAGGCTTAGAATTTGTAGCTTTGCAGCGAATAACAAAACGGACTAAAAAGTATACAAATGGCAGAAGTTGCAGTGGATTACGGCATACAGGAGGCACTCCACCAATTAGGGATCAGCGAGGTAAATGAAGGCACCTCAACAGGAAAAAAATTCTTTTCTTCAGGCGAGGTCATATCGTCTTATTCTCCGGTAGACGGCGCCCTGATCGCCCAGGTCAGAACAACTACCCGGGAAGACTACGAGCAGGTGATTTCAAGCGCAGAGGCGGCTTTTAAAATATGGAGGAAGAAGCCGGCTCCGTTAAGAGGTGAGGTAGTAAGACAGTTTGGCGAAAAATTGAGGGAACTCAAAGAACCTCTTGGCAAGTTGGTTTCCTATGAAATGGGTAAATCCTATCAGGAAGGCTTGGGTGAGGTTCAGGAAATGATCGATATCTGCGATTTTGCCGTTGGCCTCTCCAGACAGCTGCACGGCCTGACCATGCATTCAGAACGTCCCGGACACCGTATGTATGAGCAATATCACCCGCTGGGAATTGTGGGGATTATCTCTGCTTTTAATTTCCCGGTGGCCGTATGGTCATGGAATACAGCATTGGCATGGGTTTGCGGTGATGTTTGTGTTTGGAAACCTTCAGAAAAAACCCCTCTTTGTGGCATTGCCTGTCAGCACATTGCTGCACAGGTATTTGCAGATAACGATCTTCCGGAGGGCATATCATGCCTGATCAATGGAGATTACAAGGTGGGTGAATTCATGACCCAGGACAGACGTATTCCTCTGATCTCCGCCACGGGATCTATCCGAATGGGTAAAATAGTTGCCCAGGCAGTAGCTGCCAGACTTGGGAAATCGCTGCTGGAACTCGGAGGGAATAACGCCATTATCGTAACCCCAGATGCAGACATCAAAATGACCGTCATCGGAGCGGTATTCGGAGCTGTTGGGACGGCCGGTCAGCGCTGTACCTCCACTCGCAGGCTCATTATACACGAATCAATCTATGACCAGGTAAAAAATGCCCTGGTAGAAGCTTACAAGCAGCTGCGAATAGGTAATCCGCTGGACGAAAATAATCATGTAGGACCGCTGATTGATAAGGATGCCGTTGCCATTTATGAAAAGGCCCTTTCAGAGGTGGAGGCACAAGGCGGGCAGATCATCGTAGAAGGCGGCGTATTATCCGGAGAAGGCTATGAAAGCGGTTGCTATGTAAAACCGGCCATTGCCGAGGCAGATAATAAATTTGAAATCGTTCAGCACGAAACATTTGCTCCGGTCCTTTACTTAATAAAGTACCGAGGCGATGTTGAAAATGCCATTGAGATTCAGAATAATGTGGTCCAGGGGCTTTCATCGGCCATCATGACTTCCAATTTGCGGGAGGCAGAAAAATTCCTTTCGGCTGCCGGCAGTGATTGTGGAATCGCCAATGTTAACATCGGAACATCAGGGGCCGAGATTGGTGGCGCCTTTGGTGGTGAAAAAGAAACTGGTGGCGGAAGAGAATCAGGATCCGACGCCTGGAAGATCTATATGAGAAGGCAGACCAATACGATCAATTATTCAGAGGAATTACCTCTGGCCCAGGGGATCAAATTTGATCTCTAACCGTACAATATTCTTTTATTAAAAATAATTAAAGCACCAGCCGATCCATTAGCTCCTTCATCTCGCCTAAGGCGGACTGGCTCAATGGATCGGCCGGTATGCTATTTGGGGTTATTTTCTTTTATCGGGTTTTTTCGTCCAGGGGTCTTTCAGTAGCGGGGACAGTCCAGCTTCCCTGTAATAAGGCCTGGAATCCCAGTAAGATGACCATACAGAGCAAACTTGCCAATTTTCGAATACGAGTTTTCATTTTCTAGTTATTTCCTTCCCGTTATTATTAAAAATAAGCTCTTAATAGTTGAAGCAAAAGACAATTTGTGTACCCGGAATGAAGAAGTGCGTCGGTTGTGTTGTTTTATGTATAGGTGGTAAAATAAAAATCCGCCATCATCGAACATGAAATAACGGCGGATCCTTCCAAACTAACCAAACTAAACTAATTCAAACACTCTCGTGCTGATGGAATTTTTGAAAACCCTATTTCAATGCCGGAACTATACCGGGAGAAATAGGGTTTTATCCCACTCTTTGAAACAAATATGCATATTAAGATGGTAGGTAAGAGCTAAAAAGTTATAAATGGTCTGATTTTCTGTATAACTGGTAATTATTGTTCCCCTAATAGCAAAATTTACCGTTAATTTTTCAGCAGAGCAGCGTGCTACATCACCTTCAATGATACATTCCAGCGAATTTTTAACAAGAATTTAAGAATTTTTAATACATTGTAATAACCACCTGATTGAGCCTGTAACTACCTATTTACAACCTAAGTAAGATGAGTTGAAAGTATTGCTCATCTGCCAAATAATTAAACAAATAAACAAATGGATCTGGAAAATATAGACATCTGGTTTTGGGTCATATTATTGATCACGGCCCTTGTATTCGGAGTTATTGGGTTCTTTATTGGAAAAAGTAATGGCAATGTCAGGGAGATAGAGGCCATGGCCGATGAATTGCGCGTTAAAAACAGCGATCTTCAGTCTAAACTGGCCCATTGCCAGGAACGGCTCGACGTCCAAAAACAAAAACTGGGTTCCGCTCAGCATCAATTTGATGCTAAAGCTGCCAAAAAAGCTTTTGGAAGATATATTGCCGAAGATGACCTGAAGGTTGTTGAAGGGATTGGTCCCAAGATCGAAGGCTTATTTCACAACTATAACATTAAAACCTGGGAAGCCCTCTCCAGAACTCCGGTAGCAAAATGTTACGAAGTTCTTCAGTCCGGAGGCGAAAAATACCGGGTGCACGATCCGGCCTCATGGCCCATGCAAGCCAAAATGTGCTACGAAAATAAATGGAAGGAACTCTATCGCTGGCAGGAAGAACATCTTCATGGAAAACTCTGAATAATTATCAGAGCATACCATTGGCTTCAACCCAGCTGAAACGATACTGATCCTGAGGTATCCTCATCCTTTCGGCAATCCTCTCCAGTCGGGCAGGCAGGTTTACTAAATAGTCCCTGGCTTTTTCTGCCTCATCAGAGAGGCTGCGCAAGGATTCCAGGCTCCAGTAATCATTGAGCTTTGCCAGGATGTCAATATAATCCTGGGAGGTATATACCCCCAAGCGCTGCGCACAATTGGAGAAGTTTTCAAAAGCAAGTCCGATGGCCCCTCCTGATTCCCTCAGGAAATGGGCAGGCATCACGATCTTTCGCTTCATCATGTCTGCAAAAGCCAGTATCATTCCACTGGGATCCTGACCTAAAATGGTTTTCACGAATTCACGGTATGCAAGATGGTGCCTCATTTCATCACCGGCTATAATCTGGCACATCTTGCCAAGGAGGGCATTCCCTTGTTTCCTGGCTAATTGTCCCACTCTCTTGTGCGATATGTTGGTTGCCAGTTCCTGGAAGGTAGTGTATATAAAATTTTTATAGGGATCCCGGTCCGTACCTATATCAAATCCATCGTTCAGCAGATGCTGGGTAGAAACCTCAACTTCCCGCATGTTCACCCTGCCGGATAGATACAGATATTTACTGAGCACATCGCCGTGCCTGTTTTCTTCCGCAGTCCACGCCCGGACCCACTTAGACCATTCTCCATTTTCATGCTGGTTGATCCCCTCTACATCCATCAACCATGATTCATAGGTAGGCAGCGCCTCTTCCGTAATAGTATCGGCCACAAGGGTTACCCAAAAATCATAACCCAATTCCTTGGATTCTTCCCTGATCTCTTCCACCTGATCCAGAAAATCGTCGGCCTGAGAATCCGGTAAAAAGTCAGATGGTTGCCAGTTTTCTTCCACAGGAATAAGGTAGTCCTTCATAAAGCCTGCCACCTGTGGTTCAATGGCCTGCATGACTTCAAGTCTTATGTTTTTCTGGGGTTTCGACATGTTCACAAAGTACGTTAATTAATTTCGTCAGAGCCTTAATTTCTTCATAAATTTCAGTTCCGGCCGTTCTCTCCCGGATAAAAGACGTGCACAGGATCACTCTGCCATACCTGCTTGGTATCCACATCCATTATGGAAAGAGGACCCTTGAACGCAGCCCCGGTATCTATGTTCCACACATTAGCCGCCTGATAAGGTCTGTTTCTGCCTATCCGGGTAACAGGAGTATGTCCGATGTAGATCTCCCGATAATGTGTCAGCCGTTGGGGAAAGTGCGCGTCGTGATGTTTGATCCTGGGATCCAGCGCCAGGGCTAGTTCCCACAGGGTTCGGTCCCAATAAAAATTCTTGTCAAAGTATTCGTATTTCACACCGTGCATATTGGTAAAACCGGCATGGAGAAAGAGGCGGTTCTGTTCATCGATGAAATAATTATGAAGCGAAGTAAAAAATTCCAGATGCAGTTTCCTGGAAGCCCGGTCCATGTCTGCATAGGAATCCATAGTTGCCTGTCCGCCGTGCCTGAGCCACTGGGCCCTTTCTTCTCCGCCCAAAAGCCAGTCGCAACACAATTGATCGTGGTTGCCCCTTAAGAAAAGGCAGTTATAATCACTTTTAAAACTGATCAGGAAATTGACAGTTTCGGCAGCCTGGCTCCATCCATCTACATAATCTCCCAGAAAAATAAGACGATCCTTCTCGCTAACCTCGGCCCTTTGCAAGACTTGTTGCAGCGCTTTTAATCCGCCGTGAATGTCGCCAACTACCAGAGTTCTCATGCTGCAAACATCGCCATTTAAGCCTTGATTACCACAACAAAGAAGTCCAAATTTTTGGACTCATGGAGATATTCTTTTTACTTTGGAAGTTCCTATCTGTAACCAGCTTATGAAAAAAGTATACTGCATTGGCGAATTACTCATCGATTTTGTCGCGGAAAAACAAGGCGGCAATTTATCCAGGGCAGTGGAGTTTACTAAAAAAGCTGGCGGTGCACCGGCCAATGTGGCCTGTGCCATTTCTAAGCTGGGAGGAAACAGCTCATTCATCGGCTGTGTGGGCAAGGATCCGTTTGGAAACTACCTGCTGGGAATATTAGAGGATCATGGCGTAGACATAAGCCTGGCTCAGCGATCCGAAATATTTACCACACTTGCGTTTGTTTCGCTTGCCGAAGACGGGGAGAGAGATTTTGTATTCAGCAGGGGGGCGGATAAGGAACTTAAGTACCAGTCGAGCATTAAAAAAGGCTTTGGCGACAGCATTGTTCATTTTGGTGCTGCTACGGCCATGCTGGGCGGTAATCTTGAAGATGCATACAGCCGTTTTTATTTCGACGCTCTTACGGAGAAGTCCTTCATAAGTTTTGATCCCAACTACAGGGTAGATCTCTGGAAAGGAAAGGACGATGTTTTTATCAAAAAATGTCTGCCATTTATAGAAAAATCCCATCTCTGCAAATTCAGCAGTGAGGAGGCCCAGCTTCTGTCTGGCCAGGACGAACTGCACGATGCCTGTAGCAAATTGCACAGTTTGGGCGCACAGTTGATTACCGTAACATTGGGCCGAGAAGGTACTTTGGTAAGTACAGCAACTACCAAAAACCTGGTCCCAAGCATACGCGTAAAAGCCGTTGATACAACCGGCGCTGGCGATGCATTTATAGGTTGTCTTCTCCAGCAGATCGCCACTCTAGATCATGCAGAAGATATTCTGAACAATGAGGATAAGTTGCTTGAGATGGTGGCTATGGCCAATAAGGCCGGTGCATGGACAACCACCAACTACGGTGCCATCGAATCACTTCCCGATCAAAAACAATTAAGAGTATAGATGAATCAGGCCGCTTTGCAACGTTATCTGGCCGGAAATAAGCTTAAACGGCCTGCGAGCGCTGATCAGGACGCGCTTTTTGAACTGCGTCTTACCGCAAACCTTCCTATTATCCAGCATTTTTTCTTCAAACTCTACCCGGGCCAAGCTTCGTCTTATCAAAAATTACTCAAGTTGCTGCCAAAATTGTTTGAGAAAAGGCCGGATCACCTCAAAGGTATGGATGTACAAAGAATGGCCGAAGGCAATTGGTACCAAAGCGAAAAAATGGTGGGCATGCAGCTTTACGTAGATCGCTACAACAAAAACCTTAAAGGGCTTGAAGAACGCCTGCCCTACATTCAGGACCTCGGGGTTAATTTCCTGCACCTGATGCCCATTACCACAAGGCCCGAAGGACCTAATGACGGTGGCTATGCCGTAAGCAGCTATACCGAAGTAGACAAGAGATTTGGCACTAAAGCAGACCTGGGCCGCCTGGTCAAAAAGATGCATGAAAAGGAGATGTACCTCATGCTCGATTTTGTGGTCAACCATACATCGGACGAATATCCCTGGGCCAAAAAAGCCATGTCTGGCAGTAAAAAACACCAGGACTACTATTATACTTATCCAGACAGGACCATCCCTGATGAATACGAAAAGAGCTTGCCGGAAGTCTTCCCAGAATCATCACCTGGTAATTTTACTTATATCCAGGAGATGGAAAGATGGGTAATGACTGTCTTTAATGACTATCAATGGGACCTCAATTACTCGAATCCAGAGGTTTTCATGGAAATGTTTAAAAACCTGGTATCCCTGGTGAACTTAGGGGTTGATATGGTGCGATTTGACGCGCTGGCCTTCCTTTGGAAAAAGATAGGTACCATTTCGCAAAACCTCCCTGAAGCCCATTGGCTTATTAGCTTATTCCGCATGTGCCTTCAAACCGTAGCGCCCGGTGTTGTGCTGCTGGCCGAGGCTATAGTTGCTCCTAAAGAAATCATCAAATATTTCGGTGAAGGAATCGCCGAGGGGAATGAATGTGAAGTGGCTTACAATGCTACACTGATGGCTCTGCTTTGGAATTCGGTTGCCACCAAAAAAACCCTATTGCTCTACAGGAACCTGCAAAATGTGCCCGCCAAACCCAAAGACGGAACCTGGATCAATTACGTGCGCTGCCATGATGACATCGGTCTTGGGTTTGAAGACCGTTATATTTATGAGTTGGGCTGGGATGCTTCTGCGCACCGAAAATTCTTGCTGGACTATTATTCGCAGAACCTGGGTTGGTCACCGGCCGTTGGGCAGATATTTATGTTCAATCCCAGAACAGGCGATGGCAGGATCACTGGAAGCACCGCATCTCTGCTGGGCCTTGAAAAAGGAATCAACTCATCTGATGAGAGCCTTATTGCAGCGTCCATTGATAAGATCATTTTACTCTATGGGATCGTCCTCTCTTATGGGGGCATTCCGATGATCTATGCAGGAGACGAAATTGGAACAATTAATGACTATTCCTATCTGAACGAGGAGGAACTTAGAGA
>JBPEXP010000281.1:0-6440 GCA_052031475.1 Flavobacteriaceae bacterium
TTCCGCTGGTTAAAGAACGACTTTTTCTTTGTTTCGGGACCTGCCAGAAAGCTTGATAGAATTAAGATCAAAGACAGGGAGTTTTTCGTAGTCGCAATCAATAACGGAACTCCTGTCTTAATACCTAATAACAATTGAAGAACATGATTATGATGAATAGGAAGGCTCTGTCTTTTGCCCTGCTGATGGCTGTATTGCTAGTTTCCTGCAGTACGAATGAAGATAAAAGTGCCTCTGAAGAAGAGTCTTCTACGCTCTTCAGGTTGCTGAGTGCCAGCGAAACCGGTATTGATTTTATCAATAAGGTTGAAAATCAGAAAGATTTCAACATTTTCAAGTACCGGAACTTCTACAACGGTGGTGGTGTGGCCATTGGGGATATCAACAACGATGGGCTTGCGGATATCTATCTGACAGGAAACATGGACGCCAACCGTCTCTACCTGAACAAGGGTAATATGAAATTTGAAGATATTTCCGAAAGCGCCGGAGTTACCGGTTCAAAACCCTGGTCTACAGGGGTCCTCATGGTAGATGTAAATGCAGACGGATTATTGGATATTTATGTGAGCAATGCTGGAAACCTGGAAGGTAATAACCACGACAACGATCTCTACATCAATAATGGTGATCTCACTTTTACAGAAAAGGCCCACGAATACAACCTGGCTAAAACAGGTTTTACCACCCATGCTACTTTTTTCGACTATGATAAGGATGGGGACCTGGACGCCTATATCCTGAATAATAGCAATATTCCCGTTAGCAGCCTGGGATATGCAGAACAGCGTGAGGTAAGGGCGCAGGACTGGGAAGGAGTACCGCATATTTTTCGCGGTGTAGGCGACATGTTGCTGGAGAACAGAGATGGAAATTTTGTAGATGTTAGTGAAGAAGCTGGCATCTATGGCAGCCTTATAGGTTTTGGGCTGGGCGTTATGATCACCGATATCAACAAGGATTTATACCCGGATATCTACGTTTCCAATGATTTCTATGAGAGAGATTATCTCTATATCAACAATCAGGATGGAACTTTTAGCGAGCAGATCAAGGACTGGACCTCACATCTTTCGTTGTCGGCAATGGGCATAGACATGGCCGATATTAACAATGACGGGCATGCAGAGATCTTTATTACGGATATGCTTCCCGAAGAAGACCAACGGGTGAAATCCGTTATGGAGTTTGAAGGATACAATGTCTATAAACTTAAGCAGAGCAAGGATTTTTACCAGCAATATATACAGAATACCCTGCAGCTTAACAATGGGAACGGCAGCTTTTCGGAGGTTGCCTATTACAGCGGCGTGGATGCCACGGACTGGAGTTGGGCAGGGCTTATGTTTGATATGGACAATGACGGACTGCGGGACATATTTATTACCAACGGGATCAACCACGATCTAACCGATTTGGATTTTGTAGACTTTTTTGCCAACGAGATCATTCAGAAAATGGCCCTGACCGGCAGAAAAGAATCTATCGATTCCATTATACAGAAAATGCCTATCAAACCACAGCCCAACTACGCTTACAGGAACAAGGGCGATATCCGCTTTGACAATGCCAATAAAGAGTGGGGCTTTGAATTGCCCAGCATGTCTAACGGCGCGGCTTATGGAGACCTGGACAATGATGGAGACCTGGACCTGGTTATCAACAATGTAAACATGCACGCTTTTGTTTATGAAAATCAGACAGACAGCCAGAAAGACCACAATTATTTGAGAATTAAGATCGGCGGAACAGAGAAAAACCCATTTGCCGTAGGATCTACTATCCTGCTCTACTATGACGGAAATACCGTACTCCAGGAACTCATCCCCTCCAGGGGATTCCAATCTTCCATGGACTATATCCAGAATATCGGGTTGGGCAAGGCAGACACGATAGACTCTCTTCGTATTATATGGCCAGACGATAAGACCTTGGTACAAACCAATGTGAAGGCGAATCAAATGCTGACTTTTAATCACGCAGACGCTACCGATACATACGTGCTCCCTGCAAAGCCTGTTAATAAGACCCTGTTGAGTGAAGTGGTTAATACAGGATTGGCCGCTCACAAAGAGAACAGCTACAATGATTTTGATTACGAAGGACTGATCTACAAGCAGCTTTCCCAGGAAGGTCCTGCTATGGCCGTTGCTGATGTGGATGGAGACGGACATGAAGATGTCTTTATAGGCGGGGCTAAGGAACAGCCCGGCGTTATTTACCGACATCGAGGCGATGGAGTGTTAATACCAAGCAGGCAGCCGGCCCTGGATAAGGATTCGAGGCTGGAAGATACAGCTGCTGCCTTTCTTGACGCGGACAGCGACGGAGACATGGACCTGATGGTAGGATCGGGCGGAAACGAAGTAGGTGAAGAAACTTCTTATAGAAGCAGACTTTATCTGAACGACGGTAAAGGTAATTTTACTCGTTCAAGGGAAAATATTCCTTCTGTGTTCAAAAATATTTCGGTGATCGCACCACACGACTTTGACGGGGACGGAGACACCGATGTCATGGTCGGGTCGCGAAGTGTGGTGGGTACTTACGGCGTTGATCCGGACCATGTATTCCTCGAAAACAACGGTGAAGGGGGCTTCCTTGATGCCACTGAAAGATTGGCATACGATCTTAAGGGTGCCGGTATGATCACCCAGGCAACCTGGGCCGATATAGACGGGGATAACAAGAAAGACCTGATCACTGTTTCGGATTGGGGTACACCTAATATTTACAAAAACACGGGCAGGAGATTATATAAAATGGAATCCTCCCTGGATAGTCTTCACGGATGGTGGAACGTGGTGGAAACCGCCGATCTTGACAATGACGGAGATCTGGACCTCATATTGGGTAACCAGGGTAGCAACCTCCACTACAGGCCTACCCAGGAACAGCCAATGAAGATGTGGATCAATGATTTTGACAATAACGGCACCATCGAACAAATTGTGACTCAGCATGAAAACGGCAGGGATTATCCACTCCACCAGAAGCGGGAACTCACCGGTCAATTGGTAAGCCTTAAGAAACAAAATCTCAAGGCGTCGGAATATGCACGGAGATCCGTAGACGAGCTTTTCACCTCAGAAATATTTGAGAGTTCCATAGTAAAACAATCTTCCATCTCTGAATCTGTTATTGCGATTAATGAGGGCGGAGGACAATTCAGTATCAAGGAACTTCCCAGTCGCGTACAGCTTTCCTGTGTATGCGGAATTACCTGTACGGACCTGAATAACGATGGCAACCTGGATCTCATTCTCGGTGGCAACAATTTTGAATTCAAGCCACAATTTTCAAGGCTGGATGCCAATTTCGGGAGTGTGCTCCTGGGTGATGGTGAGCTGGGATTTGAGTGGCAGCAATATGACAAGAGCGGATTCTTTGTGCGAGACGAGATCAAGCATTTAAAGGCTTTCAGGGATAAGGAAGGACGTACTTTTATGGTAGCGGCCATCAATGACAATCAACCCAAGATCTACCGACTCAATGAGTAGGACTGCCGTATTCATATTAAGTCTTCTGGTCTTTTGGGGTTGCAAAGACAAGGAAGGTGAGCTCTTCTTTGTGGCAGAGCCTGAAAACACGGGTGTAACCTTTGCCAATACGCTAACCGAGTCTGATGAGCTGAACATTCTGGATTACCTCTATTTCTACAATGGCGGCGGAGTAGCCGTTGGGGATATCAACAACGATCAGCTGCCGGATATCTATTTTTCCGGCAACCAGGTAAAGAATAAATTATTTTTGAATAAAGGAAACCTGGTTTTTGAAGATATCACTGAAAAAGCAGGGGTTGAGGGAAATAGCAGCTGGAATACCGGGGCGGTCATGGGAGATGTTAACGGCGACGGCTTGCTTGATATTTACGTCTGCGCCGTAGTAGGTCTCAAAGGATTTAACGGTTATAATGAATTGTTCATCAATAATGGTGACGGCACTTTTTCCGAAAGAGCTTCAGACTTTGGTTTAGATTTTGATTCCTACAGCTCCTCAGCGGCTTTTCTCGATTATGATCTGGATGGAGATCTGGATATTTTCCTTTTAAATCATGCTGTACACACAGAGGAGTCCTTTGGTAAAGTAGACCTGCGATACAAAAGAAACTACCAAACCGGGGATAAATTGCTCAGGAATGACGGGGAGAAATTTGTAGAGGTCAGTGAAGAAGCCGGCATCTACGGTGGCATAAACGGCTATGGGCTGGGAGTGGCAGTATCCGATTTCAACCAGGATGGCTATCCGGACATATACGTAGGCAACGATTTTCACGAAGACGACTACTATTACCTGAACAACGGAGACGGAACATTCACGGAAAGCCTGAGAGACTACTTCGGATACAGTACCCGTTTCTCCATGGGTAATGATGTAGCGGATATCAATCACGACGGATGGAACGACCTGATTTCCCTTGACATGCTCCCTGAGGATGAGACAGTCCTGAAGTCTTCAGAAGGAGATGACAACGTCCAGACACAGCGAATGCGCACCCAACGCTATGGATACCACTATCAGTTTACGCGAAATATGCTCCACCTGAACCGTCAGGAAGCCTCCTTCGGCGAGTCGGCGTTGTATAGCGGAATCGCTGCGACGGATTGGAGTTGGAGTGCCTTGTTTGCAGATTACGACCAGGACGGGGAACAGGATATTTTCATTTCCAACGGCATACCAAAAAGACCTAATGATCTGGACTTTATCAATTTTGTATCAGACGATCAGATCAAAAAGAAGATCAATAATACCAAACTGGTAGATCAGCAGGCCCTGGACATGATGCCTTCAGGAAATGTTTACAACTACGTGTTTAAAGGAACGGATTCACTGCACTTTATAGATAAATCAGGAGCCTGGATCACTAAAGACACCCTTATTTCCGGCGCCACAGCCATGGCCGATCTGGATAATGACGGGGACCTTGATCTGATCACCAGCAATATCAACAGTCCTGCCAGTCTATACATCAATAAAACGGACAACAAGGCTGCCTATTTAAAGATCGGCCTGGAATATATACCTTCCAATAAATGGGGTATTGGCACTAAGGTATATTCGTATCATAATGGGATTTTACAGTATAAGGAACTTTATACCGTAAGAGGTTTTCAGGCTTCTTCTGAGCCATTGCTTCACTTCGGCTATGGCAATGCCCAAAAAGTAGATTCGCTTCGCATCATCTGGCCTGATAAAAGCACACAACTACTCAGAGACATTTCAGTAAATCAGACTTTGACCATAAAACCGGAAAATACCAGGCCGTTTGATTACAAGACGATGAAACCCGGGTATGATCCATTGTTTAAGCCCGTAGATGATAATCTGGGTATAGATTTTACGCATAAAGAAGATATTTATACGGATTTCAACAGGCAAAAATTGATCCCTTATCAAATTTCGGACAGGGGACCGGCCACGGCGATCGGCGATCTGAATGGAGACGGTCTTGATGATATATTCTTCGGGGGTTCCAGATCCATATCTTCAGCAATTTACCTTCAAAATGAAACGGGTTTTGAAAGAACTTATATGGATAATATCCAAAAGGATTCTATCCAGGAAGAGGTAGTGGCCCTTATTGAGGATTTTGACAGCAACGGGGAGAATGACTTGCTGATCGGAACTGGCGGAGCAGATTTCTTTGGAGAGATGGCACCATTGCTCAATAGCTATTATCTGCAAAAGGACGGTGTCTTTGAACAATCCGCCCTGCCCGAATCTTATCACAACGCTTCAGTGGTTTTGCCTTGTGATTTAGACGGAGACCAGGACTTGGACCTCTTTCTGGGCAATCAGTCTGTTTCCAATGATTTTGGCAGCTTCCCTGTCTCAATGCTTCTCGAAAATGAAGATGGACAGTGGAACGTCATAGAAAACGAAGCCATCGCTAAAGCCGGCATGGTTACGGATGCGGTCTGGGTGGATCTCAATACCGATGGCGCCAAGGACCTGGTCCTTGTTGGCGAGTGGATGAGCCCTAAATTCTTTGTCAATGAGCAGGGTAACCTCAAAGAGACCCAGTTTATGGATACTGCTCTCAATGGCTTGTGGCAAAACATTGAAGCCATCGACATAGACCGCGATGGCGACATGGACTTAGTTTTGGGAAATTGGGGAAGCAATTCAAAATTTAAAGCCAGCTCTGCATATCCATTAAAAATGTACTATGCGGATTTTGACAACAATGGAAGTACAGAGACCATCGTTGCATCGGTCAAAGACAATAATTACTATCCCATTGAAGACCTGGACGGGCTGGCGGCTCAACTCATCAGCCTGAAGAAAAAGTTTACCCGTTACAGAGATTTTGCCGGTAAAACCGTGGAAGAGATCTTTGGCAATGAAGTACTTAATGCAGCACAATTGCTGGAAGTACACGAATTGCGATCTGGTTATCTCATCAATGAAGAAGGCCGTTTCAGGTTTGAAGCCTTTCC
>JBPEXP010000282.1:0-9569 GCA_052031475.1 Flavobacteriaceae bacterium
TTACCCATTCTGCGCAAGCAGAAAAAGGCGGCAAAGATCATCAGTGAGAACACTGGTAAAAGCCTGGAGGACTTTGCCAGCTCAAATAACAGTTCCGTTGCCTCCGCTACATCCTTGACGGTTAAGTCGCCAACGATCCCAGGAGCAGGCAGGGAGCCCCTGGTTGTAGGTACTGCTTTTGCACTGGAGGTTGGTGAAACTTCAGATCTGATTGAAGGAGAGTCCGGTGTCTTTATGATCGAGGTGGTTAGTAAGGAAGATGCACCCGCATTGGATAACTATTCAACTTATGCCAATGCACTCCGCACCGCAAATGCCGCCAAGGTAAACGCCACTGTTTTCAATACGCTGAAGGAGAAGGCTGATATTGAAGACAATAGGGCTACCTTCTACTAAGAGAAATAAGAAAATATGATACATAAGGGCGGTTATTCCGCCCTTTTTTATTGAAGGATCATTTCATTAAAAGGAATGATCGTAAAATAGTCCCTTTCCTTAAAATAGGGAATTATCTCATATTCTGAGGCAGTCAGTACAAAGTCGCCACCCCAGGCCCCCAGGCTCTTAACCGCTCCGGGGAAATCCGGAAATAGTAGATCTTTAACCGGTTCTTGGTCGAGGATTTTGGCCAAGATCGATTCGTGTTTTTCCATCAGGAGCTGAAACTGCTTCAGATTTGAGCAACGGGCCATCTCCTCGCTTAAGTCGGATATATTACTGATAACACTGCTCACATCAAACTTGGTTTGCCGGTATCGGTTGATCGCATCCCGGCTGTCCATCTTTTTGTTGAGATGAACAAAGAACAACTGATTGCTAAATGAGGGGTTGAAGGAAATTTGCCTGATATCAGCGAGGCCATTTTTACGTTGGTAAAGAATGGGTGTGCTGCTTCGGGCACAGGCTACATCGTATCCGCTGCCGCCAAAAGTGAGTTCACTAAGCTGAAAGGGATCTATATCAGCCCATAGGGCTAGGTTGCTCAATAATGTTGATGACGATCCCAATCCCCAGTCACGATTAAATTCCAGTCTGCTTTCAACCTCGAGACCGGACGCAGATTGCAGGAAGGCTGGATTCAATTCCTTTGCTGCCCGTAATAATTCACTTAGTCTCAGGCTCAGCTGACTACTGTCCGGGGATGGTTTATCAGAGGTCAGAGGCAGCAACCACTTTAAATCAAATTTTTCGCGGTACCAGGCAGCTCCGTTCTGATCCAGGCTGGTCCAGCTTAGAAAGCCTGAATCGTTGGGCCTTACCCTTAGCTTCTGTCCGTATTTGGTGGGGATTGCCAGGCCCGAAGCTCCATCCAGGATTAGATATTCCCCTGAGATCAGCAGCTTACCATGGCTGTAGTATTCTTCCCAATTCAATCTGTACGGAGTTTTTGCAGTGCTTCCACCACGGCACCGTGTGTGGCCGTATTCTTTCTAAAATACTGTACCAGGGTCTTCTTTTCGTCTTCACTGGCGCCCATCTGGTTTAGTATGTTTAGCAGGTGCATTTTCATATGTCCTTCCTGAATTCCGGTAGTGACCAGCGAACGCATCGCTGCAAAATTCTGCGCTAGTCCGGCTACAGCAACAATTTCCATCAATTGCCGGGCCGTAGGGTGTTGCAGGATCTCCAGCGTAAGATTGACCAGCGGGTGGAGCCTGGTAAGACCGCCCACTGTTCCCAAGGCCAGTGGTATTTCCATCCAGAATTTAAAGATGCCGTCCTCTATAGTTGCATGAGTGAGGCTCCTATAGGTACCGTCTTTTGCTGCATAGGCATGAATGCCGGCCTCCACAGCCCTGAAGTCGTTACCGGTTGCCAGTACCACAGCATCAATACCGTTCATGATCCCCTTATTATGGGTTACGGCCCTAAAGGGCTCGACCTGTGCAATCTGTACGGCCCTGAGAAATTTACGCGCCATATCTTCCGGGGCCACATCCGAATCTCCGTTGAGTTCAGATACCGGGCAGGAAACTTCGGCCCTGACCACACATCCCGGTACAAAGTTTGACAAGATGCTCATTACTACCTCGATCTTTCTTTCCTCCGCGGTGAATTCCTCGTAATCTGCCGCTTCCCGGACAAGGGTTTTGGCAAACTGTTCGAGGCAGGAGTTAATGAAATTGGCACCCATGGCATCCATGGTCTGAAAGGTACAGTGAAGCTGAAAATAGTTCTCCAGATCGGTCCGCTTATCCCTGAGTTCAATTCCTGTGATCCCACCCCCTCTTTTTTCCATATTCCTGGTTATCTGCCGGGTTTCTTCAAAAAAGAGGTCTTTTACGGAGGTGATAAACCTTTGCAGTTTTCCCAGGTCACCCCGGTACATAAAATGTACCTGGCCTATCTTTTCAGTGCCGAGAACTTCGGCTTTAAACCCTCCTCTTTTCATCCAGAATTTGGCCGCTTTACTTGCTGCGGCAACCACTGAGCTCTCTTCAATGGCCATGGGGATGGCATAAATCTTGCCGTTAATTAAAAAATTAGGGGCAATGCCCAGGGGCATGTAAAAGTTGGTGATGGTATTCTCGATGAATTCGTCGTGAAGCCGCTGAAGATCGGCATCCGTATGCCAGTAATTTTCCAGGATGTCCGTGGTAAGCTCAGGGTTGTGGGTGTAGTTCCTGGCTATCCACTGGATCTTATCCTTTTTAGAAAGCTTGGAGAATCCTTCAATTGCTTTAGACATTGCAGAATTTTTATTCGGCTAAAGATAAGGATTACACCAATAAATTTAACTGTTGCGCCAATCTCTCAGCACGAAAGGGAGTGAGGGCAATAATTTGACAATCATGCTACTTTTTCGCGAAAATATTAGTAAACTTGGAAGATTTTATGCTGCATGTATGATCCGATTGATCCCTATTATTTTTCTGTCCTTATTGATAAGCACTACCGCAACAGCTCAGAAAAAAAAGATCAGCCTGGAAGAAATTTGGAGAGGTAAATTCAGAACCGAGGGCCTTGCTGCATTGACCCCTTTAAAGAATGGCCAAGAGTACTCTATACTGAATTACGATCCATATGCGCGCAAAAGCAGTATAGACAGTTATTCCTATACCACCTCCGAAAAAACGGCAACTTTACTCAGCTCAGACGATATTCCCGGGGTGAATTATATAGCCAATTACCAGTTCAGTGATGAGCAGGAACGGGTCTTAGTGGCAACCGAGGTAAATCCTATATATCGCTATTCTGCCCGGGGGGTTTATTATGTCTATCATCTGGACGAGAAGACAGTGGTTCGCGTGGCAGAAGAAAAGATTCAGGAACCCACCTTTTCTCCCGGGGGTGCGAAATTGGCCTATGCACTGGACAATAATTTATTTATTCTTGATCTTGCTTCTTCGCAAACTATACAGATCACATCGGATGGCAATGATAATCAGATCATCAACGGGATCGCAGACTGGGTTTACGAAGAGGAGCTTAAAATGGTCAGGGCTTTCGAGTGGAATTCAACAGCTGAGAAAATCGCCTACCTGAGATTTGACGAGTCTGAGGTGCCTTTATTTTCCATGGATATTTATGGGGAGGCTCTTTACCCGGATGACCAGACATTTAAATACCCCAAAGCTGGTGAGAAAAACTCGGATGTAAGCCTGCATATCTACGATCTGACATCGGGGGTAACCCAGGAAATCCATTTGGATGACTACGAATACATACCCCGTATCCAATGGATGAAAGATCCGGATTTGCTCACTGTCCAAACTCTGAACAGGGAGCAGAATCGATTAAAGATCCACCAGGTTAATACAGAGGACTATTCTGTAAAAGTGATATTGGAAGAGACGGACGCCGCCTATGTGGACGTCACCGACGACCTTAAATTTCTTGAGGACGATAGCTTTTTATGGACCTCAGAAAGAGATGGTTTTAACCACCTCTACCATTACAATTCAGACGGCAGTCTTAAAAGGCAGGTCACTAAAGGCCCATGGGAATTAACAAAGCTCTACGGCTATGATCCGGACAGTCGTACAGTCTACTACCAGTCTACCGAGAACGGGTCCATCAACAGGGATGTTTACGGCATCGGGCTAAATGGTAAATCTAAACGCCGATTGAGCCCGAAAACCGGGACCAATGATGCCGACTTCAGCGCAGACTTCTCATATTTCATCAATGCGCATTCAAGCGCTACAGAGCCTTTTTCATACAGTTTGTATGAAACCAGGTCCGGAAATCTTGTCAGGGAGATCAAAAACAATAATGACGTTCTGGCTAAACTTAAAGAATACCAGCTTAGTCCCAAGGAGTACTCTACGATCGCGATCAACGGAAATGAGCTGAACATGTGGATGGTAAAACCTCCGGAATTCGATCCTGAAAAAAAATACCCTTTACTGCTTTATCAATACAGCGGTCCGGGGTCTCAGGAAGTAGAAAATCGCTGGCTGAGCTCTAATGATCTCTGGCACCAGATGCTGGCTTCGGAAGGCTATGTCATAGCTTGTGTAGATGGCAGGGGAACCGGCTATAAGGGCCGGGATTTTAAGAAAGTCACTTACCTTAATTTAGTCAAGTACGAAACCGAAGATCAGATCGAAGTAGCCAGGACGCTAAGTAATTTACCCTACATTGATGAGAACAGAACGGGGATCTGGGGCTGGAGTTTTGGCGGTCATATGTCTACCAATTGCCTTCTTAAAGGAAGTGATGTCTTTGAAATGGCTATTGCTGTTGCTCCGGTAACCAACTGGAGATTCTATGACACCATCTACACAGAAAGGTTTATGCGCACCCCTCAGGAGAATCCATCCGGTTATGACGACAATTCACCTTTTAACTACCCTGAGCTGCTGGAAGGGGATTATTTGCTTATTCACGGTTCTGCCGATGACAATGTCCATGTTCAGAATTCCATGCGTATGATCGAGGCATTGGTTCAGGCAAACAAACCTTTCGACTGGGCTATCTACCCAGACAAGAATCACAGTATCTACGGGGGTAATACCAGACTTCACCTCTACAATAAAATGACCAACTTCATCAAGAATAATTTGTAATCAAACTTTTTCAATATGACCACTCAAACCAAAAAAGCCGCACACGAAAAAGAGTTATTCGGACATCCCATTGGCCTGTATATTTTGTTTCTCACGGAGATGTGGGAACGATTTTCATACTACGGAATGCGTGGTATCCTGGTCCTCTACCTCACAGCAGAAACCATGGGCGACAACCCCGGTTTAGGATGGCTGAGCTCAGAGGCGCTTGCACTTTATGGCTGGTATACCATGCTGGTTTATGTGGCTTCCATACCCGGAGGTATTATTGCCGACAAGATCGTAGGTCAGAAAAGAGCGGTCATGATCGGTGGATTTTTGCTGGTGGCCGGACACGGAATCCTTTCCATTGAAGAGATGTGGGCATTCTACACAGGTCTTGGCTTGATCGTTGCCGGTGTGGGAATGCTTAAACCCAATATCAGCACATTGGTAGGCGGCCTCTATGCACAGGGTGATGAAAGACGTGATAAAGGCTTTTCAATCTTTTATATAGGGATCAATACAGGTGCTGCCCTGGCAGCCCTGGTAGTGGCCGTAGTAGCAGATATGTACGGATGGCATGCCGGTTTTGGACTGGCCGCTATCGGGATGGTCATAGGCCAGCTTGTGTATATGTCTGGACAAAAGTATTTGATCAAAGTGGGCAACAAGCCCGAGAAGAAGGTTGAAAATGACGACAATGTATCTATTAAGGAAATATTCTCCATGCAATTCAGCAAGAAGACGCCTTTAACGGCGACTCTTGGTCTGGCCATATTGTCTGCAGTGGTGGCATGGTATTTTATAGATAACCAGAAACTGGCTTATATCATTTTCTTCCTTTTCCTGGCCCTGGTGGTAGGAATGATGGTAACCATCTATGGCGACCTAAAATCGCAGGTAGAAAAGGATCGCTATGTGGTACTCTTACTTTCCTTCATCATAGTAATTGTATTCTGGGGTGCTTTTGAACAGGCAGGTGGATTGATGAATCTCTACGCAGAGAACAGGACAGATCGTTTTTTGTTCGGATATGAGATTCCCGCTGCCGCCTTTCAGTTCTTTAATCCGTTCTACATAATCGTGTTCGCCGTACCTGTAGCCAACTTCTGGATGTGGTGGAAACATCGTGGCAAAGAGGCCTCCTCTCTTTTCAAGATGGCCAACGGTGTTATCATCATGGGACTTGGATTTGTATTTATGGTCTTTGCGTCCATGGAATACGAGAACGTAGGAAAATCAGCTCTCTACTGGTTGGCCCTGGCTTATCTCTTTCACACCATTGGTGAATTATGCGCCTCACCGGTTGCTCTCTCATTCATTACCAAATTGGCTCCTGTACGATACGGCGCCTTGATGATGGGGGTCTATTTTGCGGCAACAGGACTTGGCAACAAGGTGGCTGGCCTTATTGGGGAAGGTGCCTCGGAGGCAGGAGAACTCAATACTTTTGCGGGTATTACCATCTTTTGTGTCATTTTTGGCTTACTGGTCATCGCTATTCTAAAACCACTTAAAAGGCTTACCCACAAAGCAGAAGACCTGAGGGAGTCTACTCATGACGAAGAAGCCGAACCTTTTGAATTAGCAGACGATTGATATGCTTTTGCAGCAGTGCTTCCTAAAATGGATTAATCCTCAGAACACAAGAAGATGAGTACAGATATTGAAAATTTATTCAAGGACAGGGTACTGGGACATCCGGCCGGTCTATTCGTATTGTTTTTTACCGAAATGTGGGAGCGCTTTTCTTTTTATGGAATGCGCATCCTCCTGGTTCTTTTCTTAACCGCACCACTGGTAAGCGATAATCCCGGTTGGGAATGGCCGCGTGAGCACGCCCTGGCACTCATAGGTACTTATGCGTCGCTGCTGTATCTGACACCCATTGTAGGCGGCTATATAGCGGATAAGTTCACCGGTTACAGGATAGCGGTAGTTATAGGCTGTACAATCATGACACTGGGACACGCTTCCATGGCCCTGGAAACTTCATTTTCCTTTTATGCCGGATTGGCCCTGCTGGTCATCGGTACCGGATTCTTTAAGCCCAACATCACCTCTATCATATCTGAAATGTACAAGGGCAAAGAGGCCAAAAAAGACGGGGCTTACACTATCTTCTATATGGGGGTGAACGCCGGCGCGTTTTTTGGGATGATGTTATGCGGATATCTGGCTGAAAATATCGGTTGGTCCTGGGGGTTTGGCCTGGCAGGTATTTTTATGCTATTGGGGATGCTGCAGTTTTTACTGGCCAAGAACCTCTTTGGCCTTATTGGAGCTCCGCCTTCTAAATTAAAAGCTCAGACTGGTGCTGCAAAATCCGAGGAGACCGCGCCAGGAACAGATGGTGAAAAACTGAATCCTTTCACAAAATTTGATTATGTCCTCATTGTATTCTCATCCCTGGCAGGCCTTTTATATCTTTTTAATGATCCGCTTGAGAAGATTGGCGACATCAATTTGCTTCCCTTTGAAGTGGCCGGACTTGGCGGGTCTAATGTTGTGGTACTTGCCGGTCTGATCCTCTTTCTCATATTGGTCATTTCGCGTGTATCACGGTATTCCAGAATTGTCAGAGACCGCATTATTGCCGTGGCCATCTTCGGACTTTTTACGGTTTTTTTCTTTGCGGCCTTTGAGCAGTCTCTGGGATCCATGACCCTCTTTGCGCGTGATTACACCAATAGGGCATTGGTGGGATCATCCGCTATGATCTTTAAGATCGTGGATGCACTGCTTACCACCATCCCGCTGATGATCATTACCTGGGTCCTATACTTATTATTCAAAAAAACCTATAAAAAGATCGGGGCTTCCAACATTGTACTTGCCATCGCCTTTGTTGGCGTATGGTTTTTAGTCATCTACCGGCTGGTGGATAAGTTTTCACAGGAAGGTAATCAGATTGAAGCTACCTGGTTTGGTATTCTGAACTCTTTCTTTATCATTACGCTGGCCCCTTTGTTCACCAAATGGTGGGAAAGCAAATACAATCCGAGCGCAGCTATGAAATACGCTCTGGGACTTATCTTACTGGGTCTGGGTTTTGCAATTCTGGCCTACGGATCGGCAGGTATCCCCCAGGGCTCTAAAACGGCATCCGTGAGCATGATATTTTTGATCCTGGCCTATTTGTTGCACACCATGGGTGAACTATGTCTCTCGCCGGTAGGTCTCTCTTATCTGAGCAAATTGGTTCCTGCCAGGATGATCGGATTTATGTTTGGTATCTGGTATCTCGCCATTGCCATAGGGCAGAAATCGGCCGGTACCCTGGGCGGCATGATCGATAAGATCGGGGAACAGTATTCCCTCTCTGTTTTCTTCCTGATTTTTACACTGGCACCCATCAGCATGGGTATAGTTTCGATCATTCTCAATCCGATCCTAAAAAAACTGATGCACGGGGTTCGTTAAGCAGATCTATGGTCAGAGCCCCTTTTTGATTAGTATTGTAGAAAGCTATTCCTGACCGTGAACAGCTTTTGTCCCATCTTTCTACAAAACTTTGGTAATTGCTTCCGTCTGCTATGACTAGATGAGGTGTGGACCGTTGTAGTACCCGATCCAGATTTATTTTTGGTGAGTTGGATAAAAGCAACACCTTAAAATTCTCTTCAAGCAGATCTGCCATACCCTCCCGGTCCAAAACCAGTAAGCGCGAATCCCTCAATTGATAAATATTGCCCAAGGGTCTGTACCGGATAGATTTTATTCTTTCAGCTGTTCTGTAGGCTTTAATATCGCGGTTAAAGCTCTCAGGCTGATCGCTGTAAACTGTCAGGGTTTGCCCGGAATGGGCCATAATGGCCGATGTACCGATGCGTTGAAGCACCACAAGCTGGTTGCCGCTCATTCCCCGGAAATACAGCCTACCATTCCAGACTTGAATAAGTAATACGATGACCAGCATCCACTGTATTCTTTTAGCGGTAATGCGGTATAATAAAGCGATGAACATAATGAGCAATAAGGAAAACAGGCAAAGCTGAAGCCGATCTAAATAGAGTTCCCGGAACAGGAATTGTTCTTGCGAACCAACCCACCGGACCAATTCATTCATCCAGGTGATGATCAGGTCATATATATGAATAAGTATTTGAGGCAACTCATTGAAAAAAGCGAGAAGCATGATAAGCAAGCCCATGCCGAGAATGATGCCCAGGAAAGGTACGATGAGCAAATTGGCAACAAAAAAGAGGCCGGGAAACTGCTTGAAGTAATATATGCTCAGCGGCAATACACCTAGTTGTGCCGACAGGCCCACACAGAAAAGCTGCCAGCCTTTTCTAATAATCCAAAAACGGGGAGACCAGCAGGAGGAAAGCCTTGGGTAAATTACGATGATAGCGATAACGGCGGCATAACTCAATTGAAATCCTGTTTGAAATAAAAGCAGAGGGTCAAATAGCAAGAGGAGAAAAAAAACAGAAAGTGAGATGATATTGAAAATACTTCCTGGCCTGTTCAAATAGAGCGCATAAGCTATGAATGAGAACATGGTCACAGATCTGATCACCGAGGCTGTAAGTCCGGTCAACAGCGCGAAAGCCCACATGGCAAATACCG
>JBPEXP010000283.1:0-2674 GCA_052031475.1 Flavobacteriaceae bacterium
TCAGGATCAATAACCTGGGGCGACTCTAGGCAGGGTTTAAATTCCGGCAAGAATTTCACGCTGCGCTGTGATGATTTTATATTCTGATTTGACGAACACCCGCTAATGAAGGTTACGACGATTAGGACAAATCCAATGGTCTTGGTCATCGGGCTCTCAGATAGTATTTATCCAAATAAAAAGTTCCAAAAGGCAATACCGATGCTGCTAAGAGCTTTACAAGCATGGGCCACTTCCAGTCTCTTTCAGCGTAAACTACAATGGCCAGGGTGATGTAGGCCAGAAACAGGAATCCATGGGCATAGCCCACATAGATATTAAATTCAGGCATTCCGGCCCAGTATTTAAGCGGCATACTAAAACCAAAGAGGGCCAGATAAGAAAGGCCCTCCAGGATCGCAGTAATTCTAAAAGTGGTTAACAACAAATATCTTAAATTACAAGTGAATCACTTCGTCATAGGCATCTGCCACAGCTTCCATAACCGCCTCACTCATAGTCGGGTGGGGGTGGACGGCCTTGAGGATCTCATGCCCTGTGGTCTCGAGCTTTCTGCCCACCACAGCCTCGGCGATCATGTCAGTGACCCCGGCACCAATCATATGGCAGCCCAGCCATTCTCCGTATTTCGCATCAAAAATCACTTTTACAAAACCATCGGCATTGCCAGAGGCCTGGGCTTTCCCGCTAGCTGAAAATGGAAATTTTCCAACTTTGATATCATAACCTTCTTCCTTAGCCGCCTTTTCGGTAAGGCCAACCGAGGCCACCTCGGGCATACAATAGGTACAGCCCGGAATGTTGCCGTAATCCAAAGGCTCCACGTGCATTCCTGCAATCTTCTCAACACAGAGAATTCCTTCTGCCGAAGCTACGTGAGCCAGTGCCTGTCCGGGAGTAACGTCTCCGATGGCGTAATAGCCCGGAATATTGGTCTGGTAATAATCGTTGACCACGATCTTGTCGCGATCGGTGGCTATGCCAACTTCTTCGAGCCCTATATTTTCAATGTTCGATTTGATACCTACGGCCGAGAGTATAATATCTGCCTCCAGTACTTCCTCTCCTTTGGAAGTCTTCACAGTGGCTTTCACTCCTTTGCCAGAAGTATCGGCCTTGGTCACTTCCGAAGAGGTCATGATCTTCACGCCTGCCTTTTTAAAACTCCGTTCAAGTTGCTTGGATACTTCCTCGTCCTCTACCGGAACTATGTTGGGAAGGAATTCAACTACGGTAACTTCAGTGCCCATGGCATTGTAGAAATAAGCGAATTCTATGCCTATAGCCCCGCTCCCCACCACGATCAATTTTTCGGGTTGTTTGTCCAGGGTCATCGCCTTGCGGTAGCCGATGATCTTTTCACCATCCTGAGGAAGGCTGGGTAATTCCCTACTTCTTGCACCGGTTGCTATAATAATGTGGTCTGCACTGTGCTCAGTGCTTTTTCCGTCGGAATCTTTAACGCTGATCTTCTTTCCGGGTTTCAGAGTCCCATGGCCCATGATCACTTCGATCTTATTTTTCTTCATCAGAAACTGGACTCCCTTGCTCATGCCTTCAGCCACAGATCTGCTGCGCTTTACAACGGCATTAAAGTCTTTGTCTGCCCCCTCAACGGTTAGTCCGTAATCTTCTGCATGCTGCAGGTATTCAAATACCTGGGCCGATTTTAGAAGGGCTTTTGTGGGAATACATCCCCAGTTGAGGCAAACACCGCCCAGACTTTCTTTTTCTACAATAGCGGTCTTGAATCCCAGCTGCGAAGCTCGGATGGCTGTTACATATCCGCCTGGTCCGCTGCCGAGTACGATAACATCGAAATGGCTCATTCTAAGATGTGATTTAATTCTGGTTAATGAAGTGCCAAAGTTACAAAACCAATCCGAAAGCCCCTAGCTAATCCCGGATGCTGTACGCAGTATTTTGGAGACCTGAACAAGAGGGAGATTAATTTTGCTTATTTCCGAACATCCGGCGATTAAATGCCTCGGATCCACCTTTGGGAATGCTCAGACTCTGCCACCGGTCCCCGAGGATCATTCGCCCAATAAGGACGATCTGGCCCACGTGGTAGGCAGCATGGCCCAGTTGTCTCTGAATCGCCTGAACAACGCTGTGTTCTTCATTTCTGATCCTCACAACAGCCTGTAAATGGCTGTCATCCAGGACATCAAGGTTTTTGAACAGCATCTCCCAACCACGTTCCCAGGCCTTGAGCATTTCCGTTTTAGAACCGTAACTATCCACGAACTCAGAATCGCGGTCCCGCCAGCTCTTTTCGCCGTCGCTGGTCAGGAAGTCTGTCCAGCGACTAAGCATATTACCCGATAAATGCTTTACAATTACGGCAATGTTATTGGCTTCCGGCCCCGGCTGCCAGTGGATATCTTCCTCATTTAATTGCTTAAAAGTTTTGTCGCCAAGCAACTTATAGCGCCTGAATTCAGATAAGGAACTCTGCAGAAAATCCGAGGTACCGGCCATGCTTATATCGATCTATTCAGAATCAGGAACAAAGTCCAGGGCAGCTCCGTTAATGCAATGCCTCTTGCCGGTAGTTTGTCTTGGACCGTCATCAAAAACATGTCCCAGATGACCGCCACAGGTGGCACAGTGTTCCTCCGTGCGCTGATAGCCAATTTTATAGTCTACGTCATAGGCTACCTGCCCTTCA
>JBPEXP010000284.1:0-3461 GCA_052031475.1 Flavobacteriaceae bacterium
GTGTTGTATTGGTCTATCATTGACCTGAGGCTTTTTACTTTCTCAAAGGTTTTTAAGATAAAGGATTGCCCTCCAAAGCCCGGGTTTACACCCATAACACATACCAGATCTATCTCGGTGATTACATCTTCCAACAGCGAGACTTGTGTGTGGGGATTAATTGCTACTCCTGCCTTCATGCCGGCATCCTTAATAGCTTGTATTGTACGGTGTAAATGTGTGCATGCCTCGTAATGTACGCTCAGTACACTGGCACCTAAAGATGCGAATGTATCGATATACCGCTCTGGCTGGACGATCATCAAATGCACGTCCAAAGGTTTTTCTGCCAACTTGGATATAGCCTTAACCACAGGCATCCCGTAAGAAATGTTAGGCACGAATAATCCGTCCATTATGTCGAGGTGATGCCATGAAGCTTCACTTTTGTCAACCATGGCCACATCACGTGCAAGATTGCCAAAATCTGCGGCCAGAAGGGAAGGTGCTATTTTTACGGATTTCATTTCTACCTTATTAACGGGTCAAAAGTACATAAATAAGCCACTTGTGCTATCCGGATTTTTCTGCAATCACTTCATACATTAGCGGTGTGCAAATGGAAGCGCCGGGCAATTTTTCCAAAGCTTCCATTTCCTCCAGTGCATTTTTTACTTCTTCAGGACTTAAATATCCCTGGGAGACAAGCCTGGGAAAATAACTGTAGAAAAAAGTCTTGGGCCATTGCCAAATACCATTTATGGGGGTGGCAATTTTGGCCATCGGGCGGGTCCCGACTATTTTCATACCCATTTTCTGGAGACTTCCCGGTAATTCTCTGCCAATATCTATCTCACCTTCCGAATCTTTAAAGCTTTTTAAAGCCATGGCAATAGCTTTTGCAAGGGCTGGTTTATGGGGTTCAGTTTGGAGGGTAGACCAGTCGTAATATTCGTGGATCACCATTCTACCGCCCGGTCTTAAAGCCTTGTGGACTTTATCCAGAATTTGCAGTGGGTTGGGTAACCAAGCCAAGGCCCACCGGCAATACATATGATCTACCGAGCCTGGTTCCAACTCCAGTTCGTCAAAATCCGAACAAATTGCCTCGATTGGTAAATTTTGCTGTGCAACGACTTGAATGAGGTGTGCAATAAAGTGGGGGCTCTTGTCTACAGCTATCACCTTGCCATGGATTCCGGCAAGGAAAGCCAGGGCAGTGCTGCAATAACCTGGCCCACTTCCAAGGTCTAAGAAAGTTTGTCCGGCCTTAAAACCGGCCAGCCGCCAACCTATCTGGGCTTCTTCGGCCCATACCTGGTGTTGTATGCCAAGCCTGAATAATTCTTCCTCGTCAGTACCGAGGATGTATGCTTGTTCCTCCTTCATTTTAGAAGTGTTTAGCCATGCTAAAATAGGATTTCTCAGGTATATGGAAAACTCCGTGAGAAAGGGTATAAATGAAAAACTCCGGTGGGACACCGGAGTTTATTCATCAATCAAAAAACGAACAGTCATGATATACTGTTGTTAGCTAACAAGATACGATATTTTAATAACATATCCAATTTTGTCTGCTCCCCTTAGGAGCTAGGCTTTATCCGAGATAAGTTTTTAGGATCTTACTCCTGGAAGTGTGTTTTAACCTCCTTATAGCCTTTTCCTTGATCTGCCTGACGCGTTCCCTGGTAAGGTCAAAAGTTTCACCTATTTCCTCTAATGTCATGGAATGCTGGCCGGCAAGACCGAAATACAGCCTGATGACATCAGCTTCCCTGGGAGTTAGCGTTTCAAGTGCGCGTTCAATTTCTGTGCGTAGGGACTCGTGTAAAAGATCCTTATCGGGATTGGGAGATTCCCCACTCCTCAGTACATCGTACAAATTAGAATCTTCGCCATCAATTAATGGTGCATCCATGGATACATGGCGCCCTGAATTTTTAAGTGATTGCTTCACATCTTCAACAGTCATGTCCAATTCCTTGGCGATCTCTTCTGCAGAAGGCACCCTTTCGTGTGCTTGCTCGAGGAAGGCAAAAGTTTTGTTGATTTTGTTGATAGAGCCAATTTTGTTCAGGGGAAGGCGTACGATACGCGATTGTTCCGCAAGTGCTTGCAAAATGGACTGACGAATCCACCATACGGCATAAGAAATAAACTTAAATCCACGGGTTTCGTCAAATCGCTGAGCCGCTTTAATCAATCCAAGGTTCCCCTCATTGATCAAATCCGGCAAGGTTAATCCCTGGTTCTGATATTGTTTCGCTACAGATACCACAAACCTGAGGTTGGCTTTTGTCAATTTTTCCAGTGCAGATTGGTCACCAGCCTTAATGCGTTGAGCTAATTCTACCTCTTCTTCGGCAGTAATCAAATCAACTTTACCGATCTCCTGCAAATACTTGTCTAAGGAGGCGGTTTCCCTGTTGGTAACCTGCTTTGTAATCTTGAGTTGTCTCATCCAATAATAGCTTAATAATAAAGAACAGTGAAGACTGCATATACTTATACGTAAAAAACAGGGAAATGTTACAAGGAGGGTACAAAAAATGGCTTAATTAGCCTTAAAACGCAAAAAACCCCGGGTTTTCGACCGGGGTTCATATTATATAAGCAATTTAGCTTATCTACGTTGTTTGAAAGGCTTTTTATTCCCTCCTCGGTCATTACGAGGCGGACGCTCCCTATACCCTTCGGGTTTGGGTAATAATGCCCTTCTGGAAACTTTCTCCTTCCTGGTCCGAGGATCTACCCCAAAATACTTCACATCGAAGACGTCACCAATGTTCACTACATCTGTCACATTTTCCGTTCGTTCCCAGGCTAGTTCAGATACGTGAAGCAGGATTTCATTCCCTGGTGCTTCCATATATTCTACAACGGCCCCGAAATCCAGGATCTTTATGACCTTAACTTCATAGACACTACCTACTTCAGGTTTGAAGGTTATGGAATCTATTTTGGCCAGGACGGCATCAATACCTGCCTGGTCAGTGCCCAAAATTTCTACAATACCCTCTTCCGTTACGGGATCTTCATTGATGACAATTGTAGTCTTTGTCTCCTTCTGCAACTCCTGGATTGTTTTTCCGCCAGGTCCTATAAGGGTGCCGATATACTCATTAGGAATAATGGTGGTAACCATTTTAGGTGCATGAGGTTTAACATCCGGGTTAGGTTCTGCAATAGTCTCTACTAATTTGTCAAGGATGTGCAGTCGACCTTCCCGAGCTTGTAAAAGCGCTTTTTCCAAAATTTCATAAGACAAGCCTTTCACTTTAATATCCATCTGGCATGCAGTAATACCTTCACGGGTTCCTGTAACTTTAAAATCCATATCGCCCAGATGATCTTCATCACCCAATATATCTGATAGTATGGCGTAATTGCCACTATCGGAATCAGAGATAAGCCCCATCGCAATTCCCGATACGGGTTTCTTTAATTGTACCCCTGCATCCATCAATGCCATAGTACCGGCA
>JBPEXP010000285.1:0-3393 GCA_052031475.1 Flavobacteriaceae bacterium
GAACACGGAATCCTGCTCCACGAAACCGATTTTGACCTGAGGGAAATACCGCTATCCGCTTTTGAATTCGTCAATATGTAAATAAAAAAAGCACTGCCATTGCAGTGCTTTTTCAAACGAATTGCCTTAAAAACTTAGGGCATTACTACGTCTTCTATAATGTGGATCACTCCGTTGGACGCCATAACATCAGTCTTGGTGATTTTGCTGTAGTTTCCATTCTGATCTTTCAGGAAAATGCCACCATCTTTGGATACGGCTGTAATTTCAGCTCCATTCAAGGTAGTTAGAGTCGCACTTCCGTTACCCGCTTCCAGTGCGGCTGCGACGTCTGAAGCCTGGAGCTTGCCGGATACTACATGATAAGTAAGTACGGCAGATAACTTCTCTTTATTTTCAGGTTGCAACAAGCTGTTCAGGGTGTTGTCATCAATTTTGGCAAAGCCAGAGTTAACAGGTGCGAACACGGTAAAAGGTCCATCACCCTGGAGAGCGCTTACCAGGTCGGCAGCTTTTAAAGCAGTTACCAAAGTAGAAAAATCGTCAACCGATACAGCTATATCTACGATGTTTTTGGTGTTGTTCTGTGCTTTAACAGCTGTTGTTCCAAGAACAAGCAGGGCAGCACTCAATAAGAAGATTAATTTTTTCATGATTTGTTTTTTTAGTTAATAAAATTTCATGCTTCTACTATTATTTACAGCAGAGACCTCGCGATGGATGAGGCTTGCAGAATTTTATCATATATTTAACACGCTCATGGAAAAGGGATCCTCCGATTTATTTCTTATCTCACGACTTCAGGGAGGCGATAAACACGCCCTGTTAACTCTTTATGACCGTTACTCGGCAGCCCTCTTCGGCGTTATCTACAGAACCTGTCAGGATCGCGAACTCACCGAAGATCTGCTACAGGATTGTTTTGTCAAGATCTGGCAGAACATCGGATCCTACGACGCGAACAAAGGCAGATTCTATACCTGGGCATACAGGATTGCCAGGAATACGGCAATCAATCAATTAAGAAAATCTTCCCTACTCATCCAAAAGGATGATTCCGGTGTATATGATATAAAGGAAGATGATTCCTCCACTGCGGATTATGAAATGCTGAATGGATTGATCAACAGTCTGGATGAGCATCATCAAAAAGCTTTGGAATTGGTATACTTTAAAGGATATACCCACAGAGAAGCACACGAATTAATGCAGGTTCCATTAGGGACCTTTAAGTCATATGTAAGACAAGCCCTTAGCAGGTTAAGGGAGATGCGAGAGCAGCTCTATCTGATTTGGTTTTGTGTAGAAGTATGGATCCATGGATAGAAAGCGAATATTAGAAGAAGGATTATTGGAGAGCTACTTGCTTGGAACTCTGGATAAGCAGGAGGAAAAGAAGCTGCTGGAAACTCTGGAGAAAGATGAATGGCTGCGCAGGGAATTGAGTGAACTTGAAAATGAATTCGAACTGCTGGGATTTGAAAATGCCATGACTCCACCTCCAAAGGTCAGGGATCAACTCATTCATAAATTATCACTGGAAACTGCTGTATCTGAACGTCCTCCACGTGATAAAAAGTCAGAAAACGGTTTATTTTCTTCAGGCAGGCTCTTAGTGGCAGCCAGTATGGCAGCAGTTTTCGCACTGGGAGCCTTTTGGTTTTACCGCCAATGGCAATCCACAGTAGGTGATTTCGAAAATCTGCAGCAACAGACCGTAGTCTTGCAGGAACGGCTCGATATATTAGAGCAACGCTATCAAAACACTCAGACCCGCTATACGAGTATCAGCAAACCCGGAATCATTCCTCTTTACCTGGTGGGTAATGAACAATCTCCGGGATCCAGTGTTATTGCCTATATAAATCACCAGGAAAAAACGGTTATTGTAAATAGTTCCGGACTAAAACCCTTAGAGGCCGGTAAGACTTATCAGATGTGGGCCGATGTAGAAGGAGAAATGATCAATATGGGGCTTTTACCTTCCTCGGAAGATTATATTCCCCTGCGCTATATAGACAAGGCCGAATCGCTGAATATAACTGTAGAACCGGCAGGAGGAAGCGAACATCCGACCGTGGAAAACCTAATTTCCAACATTTATCTCTGATCATAAGGTTTGAGGCGCCCCGTATAGATCAAAATCACCTGCCTCGGTAATCAGAATTTCGGTAAAATCACCAATTTTCAGATAGTGCTTGGATGCATCAATGAGCACTTCGTTGTCTACATCGGGTGAATCAAACTCTGTACGCCCCACAAAGTAGCTGCCTTCTTTTCGATCAATGAGGCATTTCATAACCTTCCCCACTTTCTGCTGATTTAGCTCCCAGGATATCTGACTCTGTATTTCCATGATCTCATTGGCACGCTCCTTCTTAACGGCCTCAGGAACATCATCTTGAAGCTGGTAAGCGTGGGTATTCTCCTCGTGGCTGTAGGTGAAACAGCCCAGGCGATCAAATCGTGTATCGCTTACCCACTGTTTCAGCTTTTGAAAATCCTCCTCGCTTTCTCCGGGATAGCCAACAATCAGCGTGGTTCTAATGGCCATGTCCGGCACCTGTTCCCTGAACAATTCAATCAGGCTGTTGGTTTTTTCCGCCGTAGTACCCCGTCTCATGCTTTTCAGAATTGGATCGGAAATGTGTTGCAGAGGTATGTCTATATAATTGCAAATCTTTTCTTCGGTCCTGAGCACTTCCAGGACATCTGTGGGAAACCCTGTTGGGAAGGCATAGTGCAATCTTATCCAGCCGATCCCTTCAACCCCGACTAATGCCCTTAACAGATCTGCCAGCTTTCTTTCTTTATAGAGATCCAGGCCGTAGTAGGTGAGGTCCTGGGCAATCAGGATCAATTCTTTAACCCCCTGGGCAGCCAGTTTCTCCGCTTCTTTGACCAAATCCCCGATGGGCTTGCTCCTGTGTTTCCCTCGCATAAGCGGGATGGCACAAAATGAACAAGGTCGGTCGCAGCCCTCTGAAATCTTCAGATAGGCATAGCTTTTAGGAGTGGTGACCAGGCGTTCTCCCAGTAGTTCGTGCTTGTAATCGGCTTTCAGTACTTTTAATAAGGCAGGAAGGTCGCTTGTTCCAAAATATTGGTCCACATCTGGGATCTCTTTTTGAAGATCTGGTTTGTAGCGTTCACTCAGGCAGCCGGTGACATAGACTTTTTCGACCTCCCCCTGTTGCTTCCTCCTGACAAAATTGAGGATGGTATTCACACTTTCCTCTTTGGCATTGTCAATAAATCCACAGGTGTTAATAACTACCACATTCCCTTCTTCCTCGTGAGCCACATCCTTGCCGCTGGCCCTCAACTGGCCCATGAGCACTTCAGAATCGTAGATATTCTTCGAACAACCAAGGGTTACTACATTGATCTTGT
>JBPEXP010000286.1:0-2067 GCA_052031475.1 Flavobacteriaceae bacterium
GATTACCCGTCGGGATCAATACGACACCGTTTTTAAAAATTTAGAGCGGCTTATCGCCAGTGACTTTAATGTTCGAATCAATTTTATAGTGCTGGACGGACAGAACATCCAGGATATATTGCCGATGATGGACTTGCAGAAATACTATCCGGTTACCGTGCGATTTCTTGAAGAAATGCCGTTTAACGGAGGATCAAGAACATTTGAGAAGATCCAATGGGACTACCAACAGATCCTTAAATATATCACTTCAGCCTATCCGGAATATGAGAAATTACCCGCCCCATCCACTTCCACGTCTATCAACTATAAGATCAAGGGGCACGTTGGCAGTTTTGGTCTGATACCTTCCTTCAGCCGGACTTTCTGCGGTAGTTGTAATCGATTGCGCATTTCGGCTTCCGGCGATGTTATTACTTGCCTCTATGGGAAGCCATCGTTAAACCTGAGAGATCGTTTGCGGGGCCAAAATAGTAAGGAGGAGGTAAAAAGCGCCATCAGATCGGCTATCGGTTCCAGGGCAAAGACCGGTTTTGAAGCTCAGAAGTTATACGGGAGCGTCTTCGAAAACTCCATGACATCTATAGGCGGTTGATACATCGAATATTTTAATGTTATTTTTGGATATGGAGAAGAACGGTTTATACGGTTTGGTACTGGCAGGCGGTAGGAGTACTCGAATGGGCAAGGATAAGGCCCAGATCCCATATCACGGCCAGCCGCACGGTAAATATTTATATGCCTTGCTATCTTCCCTTTGCGATCGTACCTTCCTGAGTGTCCGTAGTGAGCAAGCAGGAGATTTCCCTCCGGATTATGATCTCATTGTAGACAAGAACCAATACAAAGGTCCTTTCAATGGTATTTTGAGTGCCTGTGATCAATTTCCACATAGGTCTTTTCTGGTTGTTGCCTGCGACCTGCCTCTAATTGATCAATCATCTTTGTCCTATCTCATCAACCAGAGAGATCCGGAAAAATGCGCCACAGCCTTTGCTACCAGGAAAACCGGACTGCCTGAACCCCTGGTGGCCATCTGGGAAGCACGGGGGCTTCAAAATGCCAAAGAATATCTAAGGCACAGTGAAAGTAGTTGTCCACGCAAATATTTGCTCAATTCTGATATAAAACTCATACAACCCACGGATGACCGTGTTTTGCTTAACGCCAATTTCGAAGAAGAGTATCTGGAAGTGATGAAAATATTGTCGGCCCATGAATAAAAACAGGTACCAGAGACAGATCATTTTAAAGGATTTCGGCGAGAAATCCCAAATGAAATTATCCGCTGCCCGTGTCCTTGTTGTAGGTGTAGGCGGCCTGGGTATTCCTGTTCTGCAGTATCTCAACGCTATGGGAGTAGGGACTTTGGGGATGGTGGAGCAAGATGTGATTGAAGCCTCTAACCTTCACAGACAGGTCTTGTATTCAGAATCGGATATCGGGCAATCTAAAATTGAGATAGCTGCTAAAAAGCTAAGCCTGCAGAACAGCAGCACTGAAATTATTACATACGATACCTTCCTGATCAGACAAAATGCGCTGGACATTATCAAGAATTTTGACCTGGTAATTGATGCGACAGACAATTTCGCGGCCAGGTATCTGATCAACGACGCCTGTGTCATCTTAAATAAACCCTTCATTTATGGGGCTCTGCACGGCTTTGAAGGACAGGTAAGCGTTTTTAATTATAATGATGGTCCCACCTACAGATGTCTTTTCCCAAAGATGCCGACACCTCATGAAATACCGGATTGTAATCAGCATGGCGTGCTGGGAGTTCTTCCGGGGATTGTTGGAAATTTTCAGGCGTTGGAAGCAGTAAAGATCTTAACAGGTATCGGAGAAGTACTCAGTGGCCGGCTGTTGATCTACAACGGTCTGGATCATAGTATGATAAAAATCTCTGTTAAGCCCATCGAGGCTAACCGACAAATAACAACACTTCAAGATCGCTACGAGGTTCTGAATTGCGATCCCTCTTATGAAATACAGCCTGCTGAATTGGAAGGATTTCTGAGATCGGAAGAAACAGCCTTGATAGTGGATGTGCGCAGTGCGGAA
>JBPEXP010000287.1:0-5840 GCA_052031475.1 Flavobacteriaceae bacterium
CCATAGTCCCGCATTGGTACTGATCACTAAGGCATAATTGACACCGGTTTCCACTTCCCAGAGGGGAATTACCTTTTCGCCCGGCTTTCCATGGGTGTCCATGGGAATGAATTCGTAAAAAATACCATAATCCAGCATTAGCAGGAGATCCTCTGCATCATTGCGATCCTGGATGGCAAAAAATCCTTCTGAGGCATTGTATATTTCGTAGTATTTAAAACTCTTCCTGGGCAACAACTTTTCGTATTGCTCCCTGTACGGATTAAAACTCACCCCCCCGTGAAAATATACCTCCAGGTTTTCCCATACTTCGAACAGATGGCTTTTTCCCGTTTCTTCAAGTACTTTATTGAGCAGAACAAGCATCCATGAAGGAACACCCGCCAGACTGGTAACGTTTTCCTGGATGCTTTCCGAGATAATGGCACCCAGTTTGGTCTCCCATTCACTCATTAGTGATACCCGGTTGCTGGGAGTGCTGCTGAACTCGGCCCATATGGGCATATTGTCGATAAGAATGGCAGATAGGTCTCCAAAAAAAGTACCGTTGTCTTCGTACAACTCCTTACTGCCCCCCAGTCTCAGACTCTTCCCAGTGAATAGTTGAGAATTTTCGTTATTGTTTAAGTAAAGACAAAGAAGGTCTTTGCCGGACTTATAGTGGCAGTCTTCCAGGGCTTCATTACTAACGGGTATAAATTTGCTCTTGGCATTGGTAGTACCACTGCTCTTGGCAAACCATTTTATAGACGTAGGCCAGAATATATTTTGCTCCCCTTTTCGCGTCCTTTCTATCAATGGTTCAAACTCTTCATAGGTTACTATGGGGACCCTGCTTCTGAATTCTTCATAATTCCCGATGCTGTCAAAGTCATATTGTTTTCCAAGCTGGGTGTCTTCTGCCAGATCCAGTAACTGCTGCAATACCTCCTGCTGAACCTCCCCGGGGTATTTGAGGAAGAGTTCGATCTGGTGATAGCGCTTTTTAAGCAACCAGGATGCGATAGAATTAAAGAGCGGTATGGCCATTTTAGGTATCTTTACACTTCATCCTCCTTCTATGGTGACCATCAGACAGAGCGCTCAATCAGGCATCCGTGCTTTTGTGTCCCGGTAGGATTTAGATCATCTGTAAAATGTATTTTTTACTGTGATTCTATGACTAAAAATAAGTTTTTAAGTTAGATTTTTCAAAAACAATACAAGTAAAATAGCCAGATGCAGTACCAGGGTGTATTGAAAAAAATGCCTACCGAATTCGGCAATCCCATTCAATATTATTTGCTATTTGAAGATGACTTTTTGCATCTAAACCAGGTGTTGGACAAAACGGTTCACATCAAATTCCTAAAATATCAGTGCCTGAATTGCGGCCAGGACCTTCCCATCTTCAGGCAGGGATTCTGCCGTTCCTGCTTCTTTGAGATCCCAGCTGCGGGCGACTGGATTATGAGGCCCGAATTGAGCAAGGCGCATTTAGACGAGGAAGACCGGGATCTGGAATACGAAAAAAAGGTCCAACTACAGCCGCATATTGTCTATCTGGCCAATTCGAGCAATATTAAGGTTGGTGTCACCCGAAAATCCCAAATTCCCACCCGTTGGATCGACCAGGGCGCACACGAGGCCATTGAAATCTTAGAAACGCCTAATCGCTATCTGGCCGGGATTGCAGAAGTGGCCTTAAAAGATCACCTGAGCGACAAGACCAACTGGAGAAAAATGCTTACCAATAAAGTAGTAGACGAAGACCTGGCAAAATGGCGCGAAAAGTTGAAGGATCACATTCCCCATGAAGCACTTGATTTCTATCTCAATAACAGAGAAGAAATACAAATTCAATTTCCCGTATTGCAGTACCCGGAAAAAGTAAAAAGTCTGAACCTGGATAAAAGCCCGGAATATCAGGGAATTTTAAAGGGTATAAAAGGGCAGTACCTGATCTTTGAAGACAATACCGTCTTTAATGTACGATCCAACGAAGGATATTATATCAGCCTGAATGTCAATTAATACTGTCTTTAGCCGTACTGTCCTTCTTTTTAGATTTCAGTAGGCCTCCCACTATGTTCTTTGCTGCCTTTTTGATCTGCTCTTCAGTTTTAGCGGGTTTTTCTGCCACCTGGCTGCTGTCTTGTTTTACTGAAAGACTATCATTTTTCTGGCTGCTATCAGGAACTTTTTGAACTGCTGTATCAGTTTTTATTCTATTGGCAGACATTACCTCGCCAAGAAGTTTGCTGACCTCTTTTTTCCCGCGGTTCAAATACTTTTGTTTTTGGATTTCCACTAGTTGATCAACCAGTAATTTGGTCTGCTCTTTCAGGTCTGTACTCAGTTGCGGATCATTCTTGCTCCCTCCAATTTTGGCCGCTATAGGAACCTTTACATCCTGCAAAGACTCTTCCTGAATACTTGCCAGCAATTTGTTTACATCATTACCCAGATATTGAGCCGGAACATTAAATACTACACGGTAATTGAGCTGATCACTAAAACTGTGGCCTCCGCTGAACTCCATATCGATGTCCTTGAAGGATAGATTGAACGGCTTGATCTGAACGAGTCCGTTTTCAAAAGACAATGCTGTCTTAAGACCGGACAGATCCAATTGGTTAAAATTCACAAATCCCAATCGGTTACCCAGAAGATTGGCCACCTTGGATTTCTCAGGATTCAGTTTGGCCGTCAGAATTTCTGCCACCAGGCTGCCATTGAGACTGTTGAGATCCGGGTCCAGTTGATCATTCAAGGCACCGGTAAGGCTAATTTTGGAATTAAGACGGCCCTCAAGAGCCCTTGCCACAGGAGTCAGGTATTGCATCAATTCCACATTCTGAAAGGTGGTCGCGATATCCAGCTTACTCAGGTCTAGCGACAAATTGAACAGTGGCAGTGGTCCTTTGGTATTTACATTGCCATCAAGGGCCAATCGGCCATCAAACATCCTGGAATTTATCTCTCTGAAACTGATGGTTTCATCCTTCACCTGTATCACACCACCGATGTCATAAAGAGTAATCTGATCGTATACGGCTTTTCCGATGAGTGCCTGAAGACGAAAATCCAGGGATTCGGGAACTTTGAAGGCCTCCTCCTCCTTTTTTGTCGATTCCTCCTCACCTTCTTTTACGAGGTCTGAAACGACCAGTGAATTGGAACGCATCTGAAAATCGCCCCTCAGAACTTCATCATTAAAAATATAGCCAAGGGCATTTTGAACATTTCCATTAGCGCTGAAATCCGTAGTTCCGGTTATGCCAGCTACTTCCCTGATTTGGATGCTTCGAGGTGCCAATTGAGCATTAAGCGTATGAACTTTCAAAGGCTGTGGCAAAGCCTCAAAGGGATAATTTAGGCCTCTTGCCGTGACTGTCCCGCTCAGATTGATATTTTTATAATTCTTGTTCTCAACGTCGTTCATCCTGAAAGCTGCCGCAATATCGGCCTGTATCCTTCCTTCCAGGTTCATGGTTGAAGGCACCGGATAGGCCTGTGCAAGCTTGCTGAGATTAATGCTCCCTTTAGCCTTAGAGTCAACCAGGGTATTCCCCTGCAGATTGCTGATAAGCGCAGCGATTTCAAATTGGTCTTCATCTATTCGAAAAGAAGCCTGCTGGATATTGATCGACGTGTCTTCAGATTTTCCCGAGGTATTCTCCACGGAGGCGTCGATAAAAATATCTTCCACCTTTCTGCTTAGCTGAGGATATTTAAAGGAGGCATTGTCTGCATTCATTACCAGGTTGAAGGCAGGGATGGTCTCCTCACTCAAAATACCTTTAAAGCTTCCTGACATATCAAAATTACCGCTGGTCTCCAGGTCTGTGATGTCTTTGGAATATTTTTCCGGGATCAGGGCCAGAAAGTTGCTGAAGTCAGAAGACACGGTGGCAAAATTCATATCGTAATATTGCTCGTCATCCCGCAGTTCTACAAAACCGTCAATAGCAATAGGGAGTCGGTTGAGTATGGCTTTGTTCTCCTTAAAAGTATAGCGGTCTTCAGCGAGGTCGATCCCAATGATCGCATCGAGCTCCAGATTGTTCCTGATCAGGTATTCAGTGTCCTCCATCCGGAAGGATATCAAAGTCTTGGTTTGAGTGTCCAATTCCGAATCTTCCTGCGAAAGGTCACCGCTCCCGTGGTGCTGGATGTCTTCTAAGAGCAAGAGATAGTCGGATTCTTCATCCAGATAGCTTACCTGAGAATTGGATATATGATATTCTTCCAGGGAGAGCACTGTATTGGAAGTGTTAGGATCTTCTGAAGCCTCTTCATCATCCAGCACGATATCGTAGTTGGCCATACCCTCTTTGTTGATCTTCAAATGAAGGGCTCCACTATCTATCACCACCTCTTTAAGCTCAATGGGGTCACTGGTGCTTTGAAAGAGTTCACGGATCGCTATCCTGATCTCCAGACGATCTGTCCTCAGCAGTGTATCGCCCTCAAAAGGTTCCTTATTGATTACGAGTACATCATCCAGGCGAACCCTGGCATCCGGGAAACTTTTGAAAAGACTGAGCGACAGGTCACTGAAATCAAAATCACCATTGATCTGCCTATTGACATTAGCCTTGATAAGACTGCCCACTTTGTCTTCCAGCACAAAGGGAAGGGCTATCAAAAGTGCTGCAAAAAGCAATAGTACAACAACTGCAATACGGGTAAGTTTCTTTTTCATAATGCGTCCGATAAATCTTAGACTAACAACTTAAAATAGGTATAAATATTATGACAGTAAAGGCCTATTCGAAGAAATACTGTAGATTTTAAGAATTATCAATAATCCAGTTCAATTTCCTCACCTACCTGCAGGCCAAAATGCCTTCTGATGACATAGACGAACAGGTAAAGCAGTGGTGTATCCAGCAGTGCTATAAAAATCTTGAATGCTACGCCGCTGATTACCAATCCCTTGAAAAGTTCCCATGGGATAACACCAAAGATGCACAGCAGTCCTACTACCGTAGTGGTGTCTATGATCTGTGAAGAAAAGGTTGAGAAATTATTCCGCAACCACAGGTATTTTCCACGGGTGAGCCGTTTCCAGAAATGATAAATCGCGATGTCTACATACTGAGCACATAAATAAGCCATCATAGAAGCCAGCACCGCTATGGGAGACAGGGCGAAGACCTGGCTAAAAAGCTCGTCACCTACCGGTGAATCCGGAATTGCAGGGGCCCAATTAGCCAGCAGAACGATCCCCAGTGAGAAAAAGGACGCAAATATACCTGCCGTAACAATCTGGTTGGCCTTCTTCTGACCAAAGATCTCCGAGATGAGGTCCGTGATCAGGAATGTCAATGGATAGGGCAACACCCCTACTGATATCTCAAAGATGGGTGCTCCTAAAATGGTCACATCACCGAAGGGATTCCAATAAAAGAATTTCTGAAATATGAGGTTGGATACAACCAGGGAAGTAATAAAAAGTGCTCCTAAATACAGGTAGAGCCTATAGGCCTGTTTCTTCTGCTTGGACGTCATCAATTAGCGAATCTTAATGCTGAATGGCATCCTGGCCTGGACTCCTTTTTGTTTCAGGGCTGTGCGCATATCCCTGATAAGCTCATAGGTTTCACTGCCCACTTCTTTTTCCAGGACGGCTTCACTGATCTTGGAACCTGCGCCCCCCATGCCTTCCATGAACTTCTCAAAATCCGATTTATATCTCGGGTATTTGCGAAGACTGTACTCCTGCAGACCTGCCAATTCTGCGGCTTCAAGCACGGCATTATCCAAACCGCCTATCTCATCGATCAGGCCTCTTTCAAGGGCCTCTCTCCCACTCCATATCCTTCCCTGAGCCAGGGAATCTACTTCTTCAACCG
>JBPEXP010000288.1:0-5055 GCA_052031475.1 Flavobacteriaceae bacterium
ACCGAACATTTTTCCCTGATGAAAAATGCCATGGCCACCAAACATTTTTTTTGAGCTGATATCGCCCAGGCTGCTGAGTTTTTCAACGAGCTGATCAGCGGCCAATACGCCACTCTCAGACAATTTATCTCCTTTAACACCCATGTGAATTATTTTTGATTGATGATGAACGCCTCTGTTTCTTACGTTTCCGACGTTTTTAAATTTATATAATTTTATTGAATTACACTAAAACAATATGGATAAGCCCTTTAATTGAGGTCTGATACAGCCACTGATTTGGGGAATTTGGGGTTCAGGTTGCGAATGAGTACATTTAGCTAAAACATCTTCAACTATGGTAATCAGGATTTTAGTTGCAATCGTACTTGCAGTTTCAATAAATATTGCTGTCAATGCCCAGGATCAGGTCTACGAGCTGAGAACTTATGAGATGACCTTCTTTGGAAATGCAAATCTTCTTCACAATTATCTGCAAAACGCGCTCATTCCGGCACTGAACCGACAAGGAATTGAGCAGATCGGAGTTTTTGAGGAGACCAGCGGAGGATTGCCAGGTAAGATCTATTTGCTGATACCCTATGAGAATATCGCTGAATTTAAAAGTAGTTCTGAAAGATTACTGGAAGATTCTGATTACCAAACAAATGCCAAGGATTACCTCACCGCCGATCCCGGGGCAATGTCCTATACAGGCATAACAACCAACCTGATCCAGTCGGCCACGGGCTTCCCGAAGCTGGCCCAACCGGCAGAATCTGCTCAATTATTTGAACTCCGTATCTACACGGCTTACAACGAAGATGCGCTAAGGAGGAAGGTAAAAATGTTTAACGACAGTGAATTCGGCATTTTTGAGGAAGTAGAACTCCCTATGGTTTTTTTCGGTCATAACATGGCCGGCGATCAAATGCCATGTCTCACCTATATGCTGGCTTTTGACAACATGGAAGCCCATGGGACGGCATGGACCAAATTCCTGGATCACCCGGAATGGAAGCGAATAGTCAGGCTTGAGGAGTATGCCAATACAGTGGATGAGATCTACCGGTATTTCCTCAGACCGTTATCTTATTCCCAGCTTTGAACAAAACAGCCGGGCGCCTAGTCATTAGAATCAGCGGTAGGATCGCCGTTATAGATATCAACGACATTTTTCCAGCTGCCATCGTCCTGCTTTTTCCATATCTCGACACCCTTGTTGTGAATAGTGGTCATATTGCCCAGGGTATCTACGGGTACTTTGAAGTAATTTTTCACGATTACATAGCCCAGATCACCGCCTTTGGACACATAGGCTTCCTGTGGCTCCCAGCCAACTTCAAAACCGGGAACTTCCATGGATTCCTCTACCATGGCCCTGAGCTTATCAGCTCCTATTAGAGCCGGCTCGTCTGGTGACATGAGAACCGCATCTTCGGCCCAGTAAGAGACTACCTTGTCTACATCCTTGTCCTTGGCAGCTTGGGACCATTCCCTAGACAAGTTCATTAAGTTTTCAGCTTCGGCTTGCTGGTCAATGGATTTTTCCTGGCAGGAATTTAAGAGTGCGAATACAAAAAATAATAAAATCGGATTTTTCATTGTTTTGAAATTTAGAATGGCTTTCTTCTATGATCAGCCTTGGTTTATTCATGCTTTTTATTAAATAACATTTGAATCCAATCCAGTTTATCTTCTAGATATAGAGGTTGAATATCCGCATCCTGAAGATTCATGGAGTGGTCTGTATTGTCATATACTTTGGTTATAAAATTACTGTAGTGTGGTACTAAAGATATCGATTTTACAGGGTCTACCCGGGTGTCCAGTGCGCCGTATTGTAAGAGCACGGGGCATTTTATTTGGTTTACCACTCCATCCAGGGTAAAATGAATGTCTTGTGGCAGGGGCCTCTCTGGTAATTGGCTAGTAAGGCCTGGCCGGTATCTTATTTCAGGCACCTGCTCGGAAAGTTCTTGAATAAGTAAAAGTGTATTTTCTGAAATTTTCCCAAGGCTCACATCTTCAAAATAGGAATTCCACATGGCTAAAGCTTTTTTAATCGCTAGGGTATCATGACCTTCTGATCGCAAAACGTGCTCAATGGCATAGAGTTGGTTTTCCTTAAAAGAGGCAATAGGTCCCGATACAGCATTGACAAAGGCTATAGACTCAGGATATTTTGCCGACATGTAAAGTGCCAGTCTGGCCCCTTCACTCATCCCGTGAAGCCCTACAAGTTTGGGATTCACTTCATCTTTTTTTGTTAACCAGTTAAGAAGTTCCTTGTATTCAGATATTTTGTCCTCAAAGCTCTGCTGTGTCCAACTTTTAGATGTTTTTGATAGGCCACTGCCGGATTTATCGCATATAAGTGCGGCAATGCCATTATTTGCAAAAAATTCTGCCTCGTAGAAATAGTTCTCCAGACCTGCTTCACCGCCACCCTGAAGGCACAATACCGCAGGGATCTTGGTTTCAATACCTTTTGGTTTAAAAAGCATTCCAAAAATGACTCCGTTGGAAGTTTTAATGTATACCGAATCACGCAGGATTGCAGGATTTGAATCTTTCCCATCAGCCCCACAGGCTGCAAGGCTGATAAGTGAAAGATTTATCGCTATTAATAGACATAATCCACTGAATATTTTAGGGAATAACATTTTGAATTTATTTTTTGATAAATTTTTCAATGTCAAGAATATGGATTGTTTATTAATAATTTTCAATTTTAATCGATGCGGTGTTTTGTATGATTTTTAGATTAAGAATCCAAATTCTTGTCTATATAGTCTATAGCTTCTTGCTGTGAGAGGGATGTAAATTGTTGATATCGCTCGTGTACATCTACAATTTCATCTATGGCTTCTTCTACCAGCTTTTTATTCTCCCATTCGTTCAGGGCAGTAATTACGGTTTGCAGGCATCCCTTTTTGTAGGAGATTTGGCCCAATACATGGATCAAAGTGTTTCTCACTCTTGCCGTCTGGTCAAACTGCAATTCTTTAAGAAGAGGGAGAACGTCCTGGGGATGGGTACGCCCCCTTAGTTCAATCCCATGGCAAATTTCCCGCCGGACTTCCTTGTCCTGATGGCGGAGATAGGCACGAGCCCATTCTAGTGTAGGTTCCGGATTTTTTTCACTCATCTTTTTGATAGAACCAATCACTGCATTTCTGACGGAGTGGTGTTCATCAAAAAGTGCCCGGTCAAAAAAATGCTGCACTAATTTGAAATCTGATTTGCCAATTTCGCCTGCTGCATTGACGGTGGTTTGCCTTACTTTCTCTTCTTCTGATTCTAGTAACTCTTCAAGCACCGTGATCAATATGGATTCCAGATTTTTGTTGGATTGATGGATCTTACCCACGGCCTGGTAGGCGGCTTTTCTTATGTAAGTGTCCTCGTCCAAAAAATACTCCAACAAGTAATCGGACTGACCATTGTTCAGATCGTTTTTGATGCGCTCTTGAATTTCATCAACGAGTCTTTTTCGTTCTTTTTTGTTTAAGTCGTAAAATGACACGAAGTATGATATTAAGGATTACGTAATTGTTGATTTGATGATGCGCAATTTGATTATTTGACTTACTTTTTGCTATACTTCTAAACGAATATAATTAACTAAACAGGAAGAGATTTCCTTTAGGCTCTAAGCGCCATATATATTTAATTCCAGGTATTGGTTTCTGAATTTACCCTCAGGATCATATTGCTTCGCCAAGGACAGGAAATCGGTATATCTTTTATACCGGTCGTGTAAAATATCTGGTCTGATGGTAAAAAGTTTTCCCCAGTGCGGCCTGACGCCAAATGGTTGGAGCACGGTTTCAATTTTTGGAATCATTTTCATGACTTCCTCTTTTTTTGGTTTCCAGGTAAAATGTATGGCGATTGAATCTTGCTTATAACAGGGACTCATCCAGAAATTATCCGCGGCAATAGTCCTGATCTCGGAGATAATAAGGTGTGGGTAGATCTCTTCCTTCAATTGCTCTACGGCAAGGATCGCCTCCACGGCATTGGTGTAGGGAACAAAGAATTCTGATTGTAATTCTGCACCGGTGCTGGGGGTGAAACCCATTTTAAAATGGGGCAGGCGTTCATGCCAGGGACCGGGTACTCCCATCTGTTCTGAGCAGCTGTTGGCCGATTGATGAATGACAGGATGGAGATTTCTTGTGGCGGCTTTAGCTCCGTAAAATTCATCTCCTAAATCCTCTAAATTAGAATCCATTCGCCGTTTTACCCATACCTCACTCACTTTTTGATCCATCCAGTTGGTAAATAAGCTAACGCTGTAACCGCTGGTCATAATTTCGTTAAAATGATTTTGAACGGATTCCAGGGGCAGATCCAAGAATACATTTTGTTTCACCTGGTAAGTGTTTTCTATTTCGAGGGTGATCTTAGAAATAATGCCAAATGCACCAAGACCGACCACCACTGCATGGAAGTCAGGATGATCACGATCAAGTTTGATCAGTTCACCCTGCGGGTTGATCAATTCTACAGCAACAACCGGGGTTGCGAGGTTACCATTTTTTACACCCGATCCATGGGTAGCCGTGGCACATGCTCCAACCACAGTTATATGCGGAAGTGATGCCAGGTTGTGAAGGGCAAAACCACTTTGGTGAAGCTCTTCTGAAAAGTCGCCGTATCGGGTACCGGATTCAATGGTGATGGTTTTGTTCTCCTTATCCAGTTTAACAATCCCCTTGAGTTTGGCAGTAGAGATCTGGTTTGTGGGGCTGTCGGCAATATTGTTAAAGCAATGGCGAGAACCCAGGGCTTTTTGCTTATTCAGCTTTCTGACCAGTTCCTGCAGTTGTTCAACCGTGGCAGGTTCATGATAGTTTTCAGCCTGGTAGGTGTAGTTTCTAGCCCAGTTCTTACGGACTTCTTCCTGAGCCGCCTTTTCATTTTTTGGAAGGCAAGACCAGGGAGATATGACACCTGCTGCCGTAGCCAGGGAAGAGACCTTGATAAAGTTTTTTCGTTTCATGGTATTCAGGCGGTTCGAATGTAAATTACAAAAATTAGTATGTGTTCTTCGGGTTGGGGAGCTCT
>JBPEXP010000289.1:0-1804 GCA_052031475.1 Flavobacteriaceae bacterium
GGGAAGTCCCCAGGTTCCTCAAGATCCTGGAAAAAACAGAATTTCCTGCAGACCGCGTTAAAATAATTGCCGTAGATCGCAGGGAGCCCAACGTTAAGAAAAGTCCCTATGGCGAGGAATGGGGACTCCAGATCAAGCGCGTTCCCACTTTTATTTTCCTTAAAGACGGCCGGGAAGTAAACCGCATTGTTGAAAGCCCCGTGGAAAGCCTGGAGAGCGATATGCTGAAAATACTTAACCAAGCCGATTACACACCTAATTATGCCGAAATGATGAAATCTGATTAGACCTCAATGGTGAAGCTTTTCGCCACTGATTGAAATCCTCATCCGCACTGTTCCTAACTTAAGCGCAAAAGTGTAATTTTGCGGTTTAAAATGAGCGCCATGCAACTTTCGGAACAAGAAGTGGTAAGGAGGGAAAAACTCGCCAAATTAAAAGCCCTGGGGATCAACCCTTATCCGGCTGCAGAATTTCCCGTCAATAGTTCATCCAGGACTGTTAAGGAGCAGTACGAGGAAGGCAAGAAAGTAGTGCTGGCGGGCAGGTTGATGTCCAGAAGGATTCAGGGTAAAGCCTCATTTGCAGAATTGCAGGATTCCGATGGCCGCATTCAGGTCTATTTTAATCGCGATGAGATCTGCCCCGGGGAAGACAAGACCCTGTACAACGAGGTCTATAAAAAATTGCTCGATATTGGGGACATCATTGGGATTCACGGGGAACTTTTTACCACCCAGGTGGGCGAAAAGACGGTGAAAGTTACCGGTTTTCAGTTGCTTAGCAAGGCTCTCAGACCCCTGCCGCTGCCCAAAAAAGATGCCGAAGGAAATATTTATGACGAATTCAATGATCCGGAATTGCGATACAGGCAGCGCTATGTGGACCTGGTGGTGAATCCGGAAGTGAGGAAGACCTTTATCAAGCGAACCCGAATTACTAACAGCATCAGGGATTTTCTAAACAGCAAGGGCTATCTGGAGGTGGAGACCCCGGTACTGCAACCTATACCCGGCGGTGCAGCGGCCAGGCCTTTTATCACCCATCACAATGCGCTTAATATGCCGCTTTACCTGAGGATAGCCAACGAACTATATTTAAAGCGACTGATAGTAGGGGGCTTTGACGGGGTATATGAATTTTCCAAGGATTTCAGGAATGAGGGAATGGATCGCACCCACAATCCTGAATTTACCATCATGGAGCTTTATGTGGCCTATAAGGATTATCACTGGATGATGGACCTTACCGAGGCCTTGTTGGAAAAGGTGGCTGTAGATGCTAACGGAAGCACCGTTGCCAAAATGGGAGATAAAAGCATTGATTTTAAGGCGCCCTATCCCAGGATCCCAATCCTGAAGGCCATTGAAGAACACACGGGCCATGACGTGAGCAACATGGACGAAAACCAGTTGCGCCAGCTGGCCAAGAGCCTTGATGTAGAGGTTGATGAAACGATGGGGGTAGGCAAACTCATCGATGAGATCTTTGGTGAAAAATGTGAGCAGCACTTTGTTCAGCCGACCTTCATCATCGACTATCCGAAAGAGATGAGTCCGCTTACCAAGGCACACCGGGACAATCCCCGGCTGACGGAGCGATTTGAATTGATCATCAACGGCAAGGAGATCGCCAATGCCTATTCTGAGCTCAATGATCCGATAGATCAGCGCGAACGTTTTGAGGAACAACTCAGGCTCTCCGAAAAAGGAGATGATGAAGCCATGTTCATCGATCAGGATTTTTTACGCGCCCTAGAATACGGCATGCCACCTACCTCCGGGATTGGAATTGGTATAGACCG